>JAYTEL010000043.1:0-18465 GCA_043735225.1 Methylotenera sp.
AATAAGTTAAATAAGTTAAATAAGTTAAATAAGTTAAATAAGTTAAATAAGTTAAATAAGTTAAATAAGTTAAATAAGTTAAATAAGTTAAATACGTTAAATACGTTAAATACGTTAAATACGTTAAATACGTTAAATACGTTAAATACGTTAAGATAAACTTAAGTTTGCAAACACTTATTAGCTAGTAATTGCCCGCTTAGCCAAGCGCCCTGGACTTTTCCGCCGTTTAGCCAATCGCCGCAAAGGCCAAGCTGTAAATCTGCATCCCATGCACAGCCCACGTTTAAATAATTCACGCTATCGGCATATCGCCAGCGGTGCGCTATAAAGCTTTGCGGCATTTCGCCGCCTAATTGAATAAAAGCCTCTATCATTAAAGCCGCAACCGTTTGGGCGTCATCTTCAATATGCGCTTCGCTCCACTCGCCGCTGGCATGTAAAATCCAAGTTTCGTCATGCTGGTTTCGCTGCGGTTTTGCACTATCGCGCGCCGCCCAGCTTAGTAAATTGTTGCTTACAAATAAACCATCAAATGGCAAGGGTAATATTTTATTAAAACAACACATTAATGCCCAACAGCCACGCATTTTAACGCTGGCGGCTACAGCAGCTAATATTGGCGCAGGCTGTTGCAACAACTGCTGTGCTTGCGGTGATGGAATCGCTAATATTAACGCATCAAATTGTTGCATTAGCTCTCCATGCTCTTTTGAGCATAATTGCCAAGCGCCTTGATGATGTTTAATTCTATCAATAGTTGTAGCCAATTCTACATTTAAGCTTTGCGCTAAAAATTGTGCAAGCGCTGTATTACGCGGCGTGCCTACATAGTGTGGCTTTGTTAATTCTTTGTTAGTAAAGTTAGCGCCATCAAATTCTTGCACGCTAAGCTGCCATTCTGCCGCCACGCCGGCTAGCTGCCAACGCTTAACTTCTGCACTAAACTGGGCGTCGCTGGCAGTAAAATATTGTGCGCCATGGTCGCATTGCCAGTCTTGCGTAACTCGCGTGCTAACGCGGCCTGAAACCCCTTTGCTTTTTTCAAAAACCGTTACATTATTACCAGCGTTTTTAAGCGTTGTAGCGCAAGCTAAACCCGATAAACCAGCACCTATAATGGCAATGCGTGGAGTAATGTCAATGCGTGAAGATGTTTTCATGCTTATTGCCAGCCTTGTAGCCACATTGTTGAGTCGGTTAATGCACGACAAGCCACTATTTGCGTGCGTTTTGAATGCAATGCTTCAAGCGTCACCCATTCATTTCTAAAGTTGGCTGATTGGGTTCAATCAATTTTATTACTATAAAATGCTTCTCTTTATTGCACGGCGTTACGGCTGTCCATTTAGTTTTGAGTAGTTTTTTAGGATTAATATGAATTGTTTTTGAGGTAAATATCATGACTATTGATAGTTTTAGTTATTTAATCGTTATAGAACACTCTTTAGCAGAAACGTTTTAACAGATGCACTATCATATTGGCACTTTATGAAGAATTATTAGGAAACAGTAATGGAAAATGAAATAGATAAAGCAATAGAAAAAACCAGTAAAAAAGTAGCATTAATTACTGGCGCGGCTGGTGGGCTGGGTCAAGCATTGGCAGCAATATTGGCCAATGAAGGTTACCAGTTAATTGTAACCAGTCGCGATGCAACACGGTTAACAGACGTTTTTGGCAACAGCCATCTGCAAATTACCACCGATTGCTCTACAGTTGAAGGTGCAAAGCATATTTTTGAAGTGGCAAATGCGCATGACTTATTACCAACTGCTTTTGCCCATTGCGTCGGCAATATTCGTTTAGGTGCCTTGCACCGCATGGCAGAAGCTGATTTTACGGCATGTTTAAGCGCCAACCTTTTTAGTGCTTTTCACACATTGGCAGCATTTGTCGGTCATTTAAAAACAGCTAAACTATCAGGTTCCGCTGTATTAGTTTCATCGGCCGCCGCGCAAATCGGTACACCTAATCATGAAGCAATTGCCGCAGCAAAAGGCGGTTTAGAAGGTTTAGTGCGCGGCGCCGCAGCTACCTATGCCAGCGGCGGCATTCGCGTTAACGCAGTTGCGCCAGGCTTAATGGATACGCCAGCAGCCAGCAATTTGCTTAGCAGTGACTTAACCCGTGATATGGCGGCGCGGCAGTATCCTATTGCTGGCATAGGCAATGCACCCGATGTGGCACATTTAATGGCTTGGTTGTTATCTAGCCAAGCGGCGCGGGTAACTGGGCAAATATGGTCTATTGACGGTGGATTTGCAAGCATTAGGCCAATCGTTAAATAAATGCATCACAACGTAAACAGACAATTACTTACGCAGCGGCGTTAGCAAATCGGACAATCCATTGTGGTCAATTTCTTGCATTAACGCCAATAAGCGCCCTATTTCACCCTTCGGAAAACCTTCGCGCGCAAACCAATTTAGGTACTGACCCGGCAAATCGGCAATCATTCGACCTTTGTGTTTGCCATAAGGCATTGCGGTAGTTATCAAGCGCTGTAAATCATCTGGCTGCATAAAAAAGCGTTTTAATTTCATTTAAAATTGTTAAAATGTTTTACAATCAACCTGCTAGTTACATTTATTTAAGGAATTCGCGGCATGGTTAAGCAGTCTTTCAAGCAGTTTATCTTATTTTTATTCATCGGTTTAAGTGTCGTCTTATCTGGCAACGCAATTGCGCGCGATATTAGCGCAGAGCAGCACGCCGCATCATCTGCAAGAGATGCATACAACCAAGCAAAATCGGACGCGGCCAATAACGCGCTAAACTTAAACGCGCAAGAAAAGCGTATTTTAGAAGAGCAAACGCGTTTAAAACAATTACAAGATAATCAAGCAGCAGGCAACACTAAGCTTGAAATTGCCAAGGCAAACCTTGAAGCAGCAGAAAAAACACTTGAACAGGTTTGGGATGAGCGCAATAAATAAGCGCTACCCCAATCAAAGTGTAGCCTGTTTTGAGGCCAAATTACAGCCTTAATAAGGTCATTTTTATGCCCAAGTGATATAATCAACAACAATTTTTACAACTCATTTTTTAACATTGCTGGGCTAAACCAACCAGCCAATACTCACCTAAAACAAATCCAATATAACCTGATGAATATAAACCTGATGCGCAAAGTGGATTATTTTGCAGGCGCGCCTTTATGCGCCTTAGCAACACCATTTGTGCAATTAGTTAATCTATTTAAAAACCAAAAATTAATTGCGCCGCGTAAGGTTTTGTTTATTGAGCTTTCTGAAATGGGAAGCGCAATTTTGGTAGACCCAGCCATGCGCAAAATGCAAACAGCCGCCAATGCCGAGCTATTTTTTGTGATTTTTAAAGGTAACGCAGCTAGTTTGCGCTTGCTAAATACCGTGCCAGTTGCCAATGTATTCACGATTCGCGAAAATAATATGTGGAATTTAGCGATGGATAGCCTGCGTTTTTTAGTTTGGTCGCGCAAAAATAACATTGATACAGTGATTGATTTAGAATTATTTTCGCGCTATAGCGCCTTGCTAACTGGGCTTTGCGGCGCTATTAAGCGCGTTGGTTTTCACGCGTTTTATAATGAAGGTTTGTATCGCGGCGCCATGCTTACGCACCGCGTGGCCTATAATCCAACCTTGCACATTGCCAAAAATTTTATCGCACTGGTCAATGCGGCATTATCTAATGAGCAAGAGTTACCTTATTCCAAAACCATTATCGACGACAGTGAAATTAAGCTGGCGCGCGCGCCAGTGCTTGAATCTGTCATCGCTGATATGCGCGGTCGTATTCGCGAAGCATTTTCGAGTTACGACCAAACGCGGCACAGAATCGTGTTAATCAATCCAAACGCGAGCGATTTACTACCGCAACGTCGTTGGATGCCCGAGCATTTTGTAGCCGTGATGCGTGATTTGCTGGAAAAAAGCGATGACCTATTAGTGCTGATAACTGGCGCGCCGGCCGAGCATGATCAAGCGGAAAACCTAAAAAAACAAGTTGCGCACGCGCGCTGCGTTAACTTCGCGGGCAAACAAAAATTAGAAGAGTTACCTGCGTTGTATCAAATTGCCGAGCTGATGCTCACCAATGATTCTGGCCCTGGGCATTTTTCATCAGTCACTGATTTACGTACGTTTGTGCTGTTTGGCCCAGAAACGCCATTGTTGTATGGCTCTCTTGGCAACAGCACGCCAATTTATGCTGGGCTAGCTTGCTCGCCTTGCGTAAGCGCAGCCAACCATCGCAAAACGCCGTGCAACGATAATGTATGCCTGCAAAAAATTAAGCCAGAAACTGTGTTAGCGCAGTTGCGTGAAGCATTAGCGCACAAAACGTTGACTAAGCCCGCTGTAAAGCCAGATGTTTAGTACGTTGGCTAACAAATAAATTTAGCCAATAAAACGCAAAACAATTATTGCCCATGAATTTTATTGATTTAGCTCTGCCTTCTCAAACACAAAAAGCGCATTTTTTACTGCTAACTTATTTGATAGCATTGGTTGATGTTGCACTTTTTACTTTTTTGAATCACATCACTGGTTCACTTGCCGCAGCGCATTTAATTAGTTTTGCACTAGCTGCTGGCATTGCCTATATCGCGCAAAGTATTTGGCCGATTAATGGTGCAAACAAGCCATTTATTTTTGTTATTCTTGCATTGCTTGTTGTCTTGTTACGTGGCGGTTTGTTGGCCTCACTTTCAACAATACTGCCCGTGCTAACCGCTATTGGCATTAGTGCAGTTTTCTCTGCTTTTTTAATTATGTTGGCATATTGTTATTTGCTAGCAATAGAAAATTTAGCCATAAAAGCGCAATATTGGTGCATTGCAGTGGTGATTTATCTCACACTTCTTAAACTGTTTTATTTGGGCGCGCCAGAGCTGATTTTCGAAGAGGCGTACTACTGGAATTATGCGCAGCATTTGGATATTGGCTATTTAGACCATCCGTTAATGGTGGCGTGGATAATCAAAGCGTTTACTTTTGTGTTGGGTGACAATGAGTTTGCGGTGCGCATGGGCGCGTTTTTGTGTTGGTTTATTACGGCGCGTTATCTCTATAAGTTAACGCGCGAAACGATTGGCAAGCCCAGTGCTTATTGGGCGGTGGCACTGCTTGCCGCACTGCCCGCCTATTTCTCATTTGGCTGGTTTATGACGCCCGATGCGCCGCTAACCGCTTGCTGGGCAGCGGCAATTTATTATTTTCACCAAGTGGTTGTTAAAAGTAGCGAGCGCGCATGGGTTGGCGTTGGCATCGGCTTGGGCTTAGGTATGATTTCTAAATACACTATTGCACTACTGGGTGGCGCAATATTGTTATTTTTGATTATTGATAAAGACAGCAGAAAATGGTTTTTTCGTCCTCAACCTTATATTGCCTTGCTAATAATATGCGTTTTATTTTCGCCAGTGATTATTTGGAACATGCAGCACGCATGGGCGTCATTACTATTTCAAAGTGAGGGGCGCGTAGCCAGCGGCCACCATTTTTCGTTGCCGCGCTTTTTAAGCAATGTGCTGATATTTATTACGCCAATCGGCGTGATGTCGGTTATTGCAATTATTAAGTACAAAAAAATACTGCTTAACCGACTAGAACCCAGCATTATCGCGGCTTACAGCTTAAACCGCAGTTATTTTGTATTGGCTTGGCTTGGCCTATTCCCCATAGCCGTTTACGCAAGCTTAAGCGTATTTAGAGCCAGCAAACTCAACTGGACTGGCCCTTGCTGGCTTGCTTTAATTCCATTTGTGGCCTTGCTGGCTTCACAAAAAGTAGCAGCAAACTCGCCCAAATTATTAACTTGGAGCGCGCGCGCTTGGCCTGTAACCGTGGTGATTTTAATGCTGATTTATGCGACTGGTATGCACTATTTAAGCCTTGGTTTACCTTTTATTAAATACCCACAAAATACCCACTTAATGGGCTTTGCAGGCTTTGGTGCAGATATTAATAGGCTGGTAAGCAATTTAGAAAAGCAGCGAAATGTGCCTATTATGGTAGTGGCAATGGATAGGAATAAAATTGCCAGCGGATTGGCGTTTTATCGCAATAAAGCAAATGCCTCCAATAAGCCTGCACTTGAAACCGCCAGCGGACATTTATTTGGCGTGGGCGCGCTGATGTATGAGTTTTGGTTTCCCACCGCACAGCAAAATGGCAAAACCATGTTATTAGTTAGCGAAAAGCCAGACGAATTAAATAGTGCAATCGTGTTAGTGGGTTCAACACCAATCAGTGAAATTAAAACCATCACCACGACAAAAAATGGTCAACAAACGGGTACATATTTTTATCGGCTTGTAAATAATTATCACGGCCAAGTCAGCAAATTGCCGACCAAGGGCGCAGCAAGTGATTAATATATTAATGAATATGTCGGCCAATAACACGCTTAAATTTTTGTTGCGATTAGCAGCAACCGCACTCATTCTCACGCTCATCTTGCGCTCTATTAACCTTAGCCAAGTGCTTAACGTGCTGAAACAAACGCGCTTAGATTATTTGGCAGCCGCGTTACTATTGCAATTTAGCAGCACCGCTGTTTCGGCTTATCGCTGGCAACTGATTATGCAAAATTTACAGTTTGGCCAAAATTTTGCTTTTTATTGGCGCAGCTATTTTAAAGGCATGTTTTTTAATCAGGGCTTACCCACTAGCATTGGCGGCGATGCGATGCGTATGCTTGATGTCGCCAAACTTGGCTTTCGTAAACGTGACGCTTTGTACGGCGTAATGGTTGATCGCATTATTGGCCTTGGCGCATTATTATCATTAACCTTACTAGCCTATTTGTTAAGCCCTAATTTGCTACCAAAGCCAGTGCATCGTCCTATTTTAATGATTATTAGCCTAGGCGCAGCTGGGTTTTTCGGCATTTTTATCATTAATTATTTTACTTGGTTAAATCGCTTTCCCAAGCTAACAGTCATCAACACTATCGCCCAGCGTTTGCACCAAGCCTTGTCTTTTAGACGTATCTTGCTGGTGATTGCCTCATTATTAATCCCATTTCTAGCACTGCTTGGCTTTTTTGCAACTGGCTGGGCGCTTGGCTTAGAATATAGCTTAATGACTTATTTCGCATTGGTGCCACCCGCGCTGGTACTAACCGTTGTACCAATTTCAGTTGCAGGCTGGGGTGTGCGCGAAGGTGCGCTGGTTAGCCTGTTTTCGCTCATCGGCGCCGATAAAACGGCGGTGCTTATGATGTCGCTGTTATACGGCATTACGTTAATTATTGTTAGCTTGCCAGGGTTAATTACCTATTTAAAAGGTCGGCATGATAAAACTCACTATATCCACAATAAATAAGTAAAATTTAACCCTCAGTGCAAACTTTTTCATTTAAAAACTCACAATTATCACAACCGCGCTGGTGTTGGCGCGAGCTGATAATTTGCAACCTAATTGCGCTGTTGTTAATGGCCAGTTGGCTGTGGCAACCCACGCGGGCGTTGTGGGATAGTTTTGATGCTTGGCTATTTCATGTGCTAAACGCGCCGCTAGCAAACCACCCTATTTGGGCTACGTTTTGGGCTATTGGTAATATGCGCCCTATTGATGCTGCCATCGGATTAGTTATGTTAGTGGCTATAATTAAACGTGATTTTATTTTTAGCGGCGCGCATGTGCGGCGCGCTCTTTATGCATTTTTGGCTTTGCTGTTGTTAATGCTGTTGATTCGAATTGCTTTGTTTGATCAAATACTTAAGTTTTTACATTACAAGCGCGCCAGCCCATCATTAGTGGTGGATGGTGCGGTGCGACTCACTGAATTATTTCCTAATTGGAAGCAAAATTGGGCATTAAAAGATAGCTCCGAGCAATGTTTTCCGGGCGATCATGCCTCGGTGCTATTTATTTGGACCGGCATGCTTTTGTATTTTGCGCGTGGAAAAGCCTTATTTTTTGTATGGCTGCTGACGTTTTTATATGCTATGCCACGGTTAATAGCAGGCGCGCACTGGGGCAGCGATGTGATGGTGGGTGGCGCGTTTTTAAGCTTAATGGCGTTTGGCTGGGGGTTTTATACGCCGTATGTGGCTAATATGCAAAACTGGTTAGAAAAAGTCACCGCGCCGCTTATTAAAATTTTGTCAAAATTGCCACTAATCAATCGATTTAGCGTTATTTCAGGGCGTTAGTATTAAGATACAAGCTTATTTTTTGAGACTTAATCTTTTTTATTATTGTTTCTGTCGTCTGAAATAACAATCACACCCGCCACAATTAACGCAATGCCTATTAATTGCGGCCAATATAGCGGCTCGCGTAAAAAAAATGTAGCTGCCAGCGGAATCGTTACATACGCCAGCGAAGTCATTGGGTGTGCAAAACTTAAATCCACTTTTGAAATGAGTATCAACCAACTAAATAACGCAAAGATCAACGCCATTACCCCGCCAATCACGTAAATATTAGTAGCTAGTTGCAAACAATAATAAAATATAACGCTAATATTGTGTGTAGGAAACTCACCTAATTGCGTGACTGCAATTTTAAATGCCAATTGTGCAAAAGTATCAAACAGCAACAACAGTGCTATTAAAACAACTACTTCTGGGCTTAATAATTTTTTAATCTGCATACACGTTTTTTTATGGTGTTTTTAAAGCAGTATCAAAATTACCGTACGCCAATACGCGCGAAGCCAACTTTAAAAATGGATTTATAAAGCGGTTAGGATGTTTAAACACAATATAAGTTTGCTCTAAGCTTGCGCCTAAACTCAACTTGGTTTCATACGCGGCTTGCCCACTCTGAAAGGTGTGAAAACCATCACGAATACACATTTGAATATTGTGAATCCAACTTAAGCTGTACAAATTTAATTCATGACTTTTTGCGTAATCTAAACCAATATATTTGTCCATTAACACGCCATTGCCATGCAGTAAGCAATTGAATCCTATCAGTTTTTCACCAAAATAATACAACACAAAACGGCAATTGTTTGGCAAAAATTCAACCAGATTTTTAAAAAAATATGCGTTAAGTTTTTCAAATTTTAGCTCACTTTTTTCGTAACAATTAAGGTAAAGCTGGTAAATTTCAGTTATTTTGGGCGGCATGTCATCGTATTCTTCAATGCGCAATTGTGTAAAGCTTTTCATTTTACGCCGCAAACCTTTGCGTGTGCTGTAACTTAAGCTGGCTAAATAATCGTCTAAATTATTGAAGTTAATGCTATTTTTAGCCACTGGCATATTGTCCACCATGCTAAAACCCAAAGTTTGTAGCGGTATTTTTAGTTTCGCCAAGTCAGCTTCTGTCACATCTTTAAACGCAATGACGCTGGCTTTTTCTAGGTTAGCAACTTCTTCCAGCTTTTCGTTAAGTATATGAATAATTTCAATATTTAACTGACTTTTTAAACCAATCTGCGCAGAATCTGTAACCGCAGAACCCACACACAATAAGCGCACGTTCATTAACGCTGGAAAAAGTTTACGCAACTTGCTGGTAAATTTTTTTATTTTACCTTGCACGGTCGTGTCTAGCGCGTAATCCATCACAAAAATTGGGGCGATTAAGACTGGTTTTTCTGCATCAAAAACAATGATATAACCTGTTTTAAAGCCTTGTATATTAGCTTTTGCAAAAGCTAAATGATAAGCGTGATTTTCTAATGAATGAGGTAATAATGAATGCCAAGCGGCTATGTCTTCTGGCGAATTATCGGCCGAAAATGCGCTGAAATTTGCGGAATATTGCATAACCAAAAATTGGCCTAAACCAATTTTTTAAAAATGAGTGTCGCGCCCGTACCGCCAAACGCAAATGAGTTGCTCATCACACAATCAAGGTAAGGCAATTGTTTGGCGATGTTTGGCACATAATCCAAATCGCAAGTTGGGTCTGGCGTCGCCAAATTAATAGTTGGCGGCAAGGTATTTTTATTAAGCGCCAACAAACTAATTACGGCCTCTAATGCGCCCGCCGCGCCCATCAAATGGCCATGTGCGCCTTTGGTTGAGCTGACGCTTAGCTTGTAAGCATGCGCGCCAAACACTTGCTTAATGGCGGCCGTTTCTGTGGCATCATTCATTTGCGTTCCGGTGCCGTGCGCGTTAATGTAATCAATGGCATGCGGCGCAATCTTGGCATCATTTAAGGCTGCTTGCATAGTGGCCGCTTGGCCTTTGATGGATGGCTGCGTAATGTGTCCACTATCATTTGCAGTGCCGTATCCTACCAACTCCGCAATAATTGTTGCGCCGCGTACTTGCGCATGTTCTAACGATTCTAACACCAGCATTGCCGCGCCTTCGCCCAACACTAAACCGCTGCGATTTAACGAAAACGGTTTGCATGAACGGCTTACATCCAGTTCATCCTCTTCGGCCAGTGTGCGTAGTGCCTCCCACGCTTTAATCGTGCCAAACGTTATCATTGCTTCTGCTCCGCCTGCTAACATTACATCTGCATAGCCATGACGAATCAGGCGCGCCGCCTCACCAATTGCCACCGCTGACGAGGAACAAGCGGTTGAAAAAGTTTGATTTGGTCCTGTGATTTGAAAATCAAGCGCGATAGCAGAAGCCGCCGCGTTATTCATGCCCATTAGCACAGTAAACGGTTTTAAACGGCTAGCTCCGTCTTTAAAAAGGCGTACATAACCTTCCTCAACCGAGCTTGCGCCGCCCATGCCAGTGCCAACATACACGCCCATGCGCGGCAACATATCCTCAGTAATATTTAAACCCGCATGCTTAACTGCTTCAATGCTAGTATGCAGCGCCATTTGGCTTGTGCGGTCGAGCATAGAATAGCTGTGCTTGCTAAAATGTTCGGCTGGGTCAAATTTGGCTTGCGCGGCAATTTTGCAATCGAGCTTTTCTGCAAACGGAGCATCAATTTTTTTTACGCCCGAAGCACCTGAAAATACTTGTTGCGAAAGTGCAGTCAGACCATTACCAATGGGCGAAACCACGCCAAGACCAGTAATAACAACGCGCTTGCAGCCATTAACCATGTTTTTATTAAAGCTTAAGATTGCTGAAGAATGAGTTTATGTACCAAAGTCGTTACATCTTGCAGCGTATCAATATTTACTTGGTCATTTGGCACTTTAATTTTAAAGTGATCCTCGGCGTTAAAAATTATGTCGAAGGTATCGAGCGAATCAAGCCCAAGCTCGGTTAAATTGCTGCTGGGCGTAATGGTGGCAACATCCATTTCCATTTTATCGGCAATCATTTTCGCCAATACGGTTGAAATCTCTTCTAAACTTGGCGTTACTGTATTTAAAACTGACATGATTTAAAAATCCTAATATTTAAACTTGCGCAATTGTTTGGGCGGTTAATTTTTGTACTTGCTCTTTACAAAATTGCGCCGCGCGCTTGGCCACGTCGTCTTTACGTTTATCCAGCGTTAACACGTGATAAGTATCATCCACAAAAAAAGTTTCAACGGTTTTTGAGGCAATATTGGCCTGCGTATAATGCGCATTTTTAAGGCTTGCCATATCGTCCTCGGTAGAATGCACGATTAAAGCAGGCGAAATCACGTCTTTTAACGATTTTTTAGCGGCTTTTATCATGCGAACACTTTCTAAAATGACTGTAGCGGGCGTTTTAAAATAACCAATCTTATCAGCGGCTTGGCTATCACGATTCTCTAAAATTGCATGCACCAATGCGCGAGTGCGCTCATCTTTAATGCCGTAGGGCGAGGTTTCCTCCCATTGCATAAAATATTTTAAAGGAGAATACAGCACAATTGGCAATAAGAATTTTTGCTTAAAATAAGAAACGTTCCAACCATCATAAAAAAACGTGGTGGATAATAAAATAACGCCCGCAACTTGGTCTTTTTTCTTGGCCGCTACTAGTAAAGCAATGAGCGCTCCCATCGAAAGCCCCGCAATGAACACGTGCTCGCACTCTTGTTTTAACGCATCAAACGCCACCTCAATCGATTGATACCAGTCAATCCATTTGGTGGCAGATAGCGCTTCAATGCTGTCACAGTGGCCTGCTAGCGCGGGGCATGCCACAGTAAAACCTTGACGCGCGATGGTTTTGCCAAATTGCTTCATCTCAGTCGGCGTGCCTGTCAGGCCATGCACCAGCAACACGCCAGATGTGCCTTTACGCTCAATAAAACCAACCTCGCCTAGTAAAGCATCAATAGGTTTGTTTGTAACTGATTGATTCAAATCATTTACTTTCATTTTAAATTAAGCACTGCCGACAAATAACATGCCAGTCATAATCAAACCAACGCCCAGCCAGCGTCTTGGGGTAACGCGCTCTTTAAGAAACCAGCTAGAAGCCAGCAAAATAAACACATTATTGGCGCTGGCCAGAGGCCCAGCCACGTTAAGCGGGGTCATTGATAAAAACGCAAACCAAACAATTGCCTCGGCCACCATGCTTAGTGCGCCAAATATTAATATTTTTGATGCGATTGCTTGTTTAAAATTAGACCAATAACCGCGCCAACCTGCCATGCTTGATGACACAAAATGGTTCATACCCAGCTTTAATAATAAATTACCCGCGGTATCAAACGTCATGGCAATTGCAAATAAAATCAATGCTTTAGCGCTTAGTAGCATATTACAAACCTAAAGCCAAAGCTATTTTAACATTCGCAGCGCCATTTACGGCATTGGCCTTAGCGTTTGCTTGTAAGCGCCATGCATTAGCAGGCCTATCTAAAAATGAACCTATCCATTTTAACGGCGAATTAAACACAGGCGGCGAGTAATCACCCACCGTATCTGCGCCCACAATTGTATGATTATCGCGAATAGTTTTAATGCAGGCTGTTACCGTTTCCAGCGGCAATGTGCCTTGCTCCCAATTAGTGATGGCGTCTTCTACACGCAAACAATCTTTATCAATGCTCACATATACGTTTTGCGTTGTAATATGGCTTAAAATCTCTTGCACGCCCAGTTTTAAACTGGCTTTTAGTTGCGATTGCAAAGTGAGTGTTTCAGCATTTATTTCTGCGTTAACAGGGGTGTATGGCATCAATATTATTTTTTTATTTAAAAAACTTTCCACATCGCCATCTTGAAATTTTTTGCCGCACAAATCGCCATTTTCAAGCCCAACAATCACAATACGCGCCACTTGCGGTAAGCGTGCAGCCGCGTAAATCCACGTACCACAATGATATTGATGTGGCGGGCGCATCCAATCAGGGTGATTATCAAACAACACTAAAGTCAGTGGCGATTGATGTTGTTGCAATAAAGCCAATGTGAGATGGTGATAATCACCAGACCCAAGCAACGAAAATTGATTTAGATTAGGTAGCTGCATCGCTGCGCTAATTTTTTTAAACGCGCCCGAACTGCACCAAAGACGCACCAAACGCTTAAACGATAATAATGATTTTGTGCTAATTTTGGCAGAAAACCGCTGCGAGAAAGCACTTTGCGCGGCAATACTGTTGTCAACATTAAAAATTGTTATGCCTTGCATGGCGGCTTTAAACTGTTAGCAAGCGCCGCAACGTTTAAGCAAGGCCTCAAATAATTGAATCCCTAAATCGATTTCAGCTTCCGAGATCAATAAAGATGGCGCGAGTGTGATCACATTTTTTTGGTAACCGCCAATATCCAATACCAAGCCGTATATTTTGCCGCCAATATCAATATCGCCCTTTAAGCCTTCGTTAAACATTTTATCGGCCAATGCGCGACTCGCTGTAAAGCCGTCCGCCGTACACAACTCTATACGCAGCGCCAAACCTAAACCGCTCACATCCCCAACTACTTTCCAACGGGATTTTAAGCCTTGAATCGCCTTAAGAAAATAAGCACCACGCTCATTTACTTGTGATTCAAAATCGCCTTCAGCGGTCATTTTCATAACTTCTAGCGCAACTGCGGTGCCAAGCGGATTTGAGGCAAAAGTGGAATGCGTAGTGCCAGGTGGAAACACTTGCGGATTAATATATTCTTCTTTTGCCCAAATACCAGATAATGGATTTAACCCGTTGGTGATGGCTTTACCAAATACAAATACGTCTGGCACAATGCCAAAATTCTCCCAAGACCATAATTTACCAGTGCGGTACACGCCCATTTGGATTTCATCGGCAACCAGCAAAATATTGCGCTTTTTAAGGCTGGCCTGCAGTTTAGCCATGTAGCCTTCTGGCGGGATAATATAGCCGCCAGTACCTTGCATCGGCTCGATATAAAACGCACCAAATTCGCTTTCATTGGTTTTAACGTCTAAAACAGATTGGTATTCGGTTTCAAATAGCTTTTCAAACTGTTTATGGCAATAAGTATCGCAAGTTTCCACTTTCATATCATAAGGGCAACGGTAACAATATGGGTAAGGGATGAACTCTGCGCGATCGGCAAAGTTGCCAAAACGGCGGCGATAACGATAGCTAGAAGTAATTGCCGAAGCGCCCAGTGTGCGGCCATGGTAGCCGCCCATGAAAGCAAATTGATGGGTTTTACCAGTATGGTTGCGTACTAATTTTAGCGAATCTTCTACCGCCTGTGCGCCGCCCACGTTAAAGTGCACGCGGCCTTTTTCTCCGTATTTATCTTCCATATACTTGCAGATAATTTCGGCTAGCTCGACTTTTTCTTTATGCAAATATTGGCTAGCTAATTGCGGCAATGTATCAACCTGTTTATGAAGAACATCGCTTAAGCGCTTGTTTTTATAACCAAAATTAACGGCTGAATACCACATTTGCCAATCTAAATAGGGTATATTTTTTTCATCAAACAAAAAGCTGCCATCACAATTTTCAAACACTTTTGGTGGGTCAGCATAGTTCACCGTATCGCCGTGTGAGCAGTATTTATCGTTTTTAGCTAAAATTTCGATGATTTTGGTTTCCATGCAACAGCCTTTGTATTGATAGTTTGGACTAAATAATAAAGTAATTAAAAAGCGAATAAATTAAGCGCGCAAACTAACCACTTTTTGGGGTTTTTCGCTTGGCCAAGTTTTCACTTTTGCTAGCACATCCGCGAAGGTTTGAAACTTGTGATGTTGAATATTATTTTTCTCGCAGTGCTTAATCAGCGAGCCTTTAGCAAACACTATATCGGCGCGCCCTGCAAGGCAGGCATCTGATTTACCATCGCCAATTAGCACAACAGGGCCACCTGATTCCAACGAAAGGTTTTGCGCAATCGCACATTTGCAAGTGCCGTTGCCGCCTGCGCAACCTTCCACTTTGTTTGGGAAACTAATATCTAATCCGCTTGGCGTAAAGTGCAAATGATTAGCATAAACAGGAATATCGGGCATCGCGGCGCTACGCATCGCGACTTTTACGGCGTGATCGAGGCCATCACTCACAATCGCTACTTTAGCAAATTGACTAATGTGTTTGTAAAATGGCACAAAGGTAGCATCAAGCTGAATGCCGCGAAAGAAGCTTTCTAACGTGATGTTGTCGCTTTTAACCATGCGCACTTGCTGCGTCATGCACTCTACGGCGTTAATATCGCCGTTTAACCAAGATTGCTCAATGTCTTCCCAACTAGGGTCGGCAAAGCGTTCAAGCATATCGTCGATTGTATCTTTTACTGAAAGTGTTCCGTCAAAATCAACAATGAAAAGCATACAACTCCCAAGGCTTAATTATTCACATACCCAAGATTGTATTGTAATAATTTAGACTTACAGTTTGCTTACAGTTTGCTAGATAAAGTCTGCTTTAATGCGGGTTACAAGGCTATTTAAAATGAACAATTATTTAGCCATAAAACCAAATTGTTGCGGCCAATTAATCACTTTTACGCCAGCTAAGCGCTGTTTATCTGCAATTTCTACATGTAATTCGTGCATTTTAGTCCAGTGATGTTTGGGGCGATAATGATGTTCGGCGTGGTAACCGTTAAACAGCCAAAACCAATTAAACAGGCGATTATAGTAGCTCACCCCCCATGCGATTGGCTTGTCTGGGTTGGCGCCAAAGTGCTCATAATAGCCGTTCAGCGCGGTGAGCGAGTGACCTAAATAATGGAAAAGCGCAAAAAATAAAACCAACTTCCAACTAATTAAAAATAACAAAATAAACATTAAAACAACCACTGAAAGCTCAAACCAAGCAAACTCTGCTAGTAGCGGGTTTAAGCGGCGAATGCCCGCTACAATACGTTTTGGGTCATCGCGGAAAAAACTTAAAAGTGCATACTTTAATGCTGGTTCTGGCTGGCCATTTTTACCGTGTTGATAGATAGAAATCCAATCAACCGTCTCGCCATTTTCGTTGGCGCGATCGTTATTGCCAATGTGATGCTGACGATGCACATAATCGTACATGGTTTGCGAAATGCCCATTGTGATGGATTCTAACAAGCTAAACATGCGATTTAACACGCTAGACTTAAAGTACGCATTATGAATAAAATTGTGCGATACGCTGTTAATGTTCCACGAAATACTAAACGCATAAAACAAGCCTGTTAACATATTGCCCCACCACGGTAGCGCGCGAAAAGCGGCTAACATGCCAATTAAGTAAGCAAAATGCACAAAACCCCACAACACGGGAATCACATCCCAATAACTATGGGCAAAAAGGGAAAGCTGCGGTTTTTTCATGATCGGTGATAAATTTTTAAATAAGTTATTTAGTCATTCAATAAGAGCAATATGTTCAAACATGACTTGGTTTTATTGGCACTGTTTTAATTAACAGCCATTAAACAATAATATACAGCGCAAAGCCTTACATTTAACTTACATTTAACTTACATTTAACTGTCATTTAACTGTCATTTAACTTGCATATTCTTGGTATTTTCTAGGTATTTGCGGCATTATTCGTTAATGCGAATTTTATTAGTTGAAGACGACGCCATTTTGGGTAACGCCACCAGCGTTTATTTACGCAACAACGGCTATGGTGTTGACTGGGCGCAAGACGGTAAACAAGCTGATTTGGCTTTGCATGAAGATATTTATGAAGTGGTGATTTTAGACCTCGGACTACCGCAAATGGATGGTTTAAACGTGCTAAAACGTTTGCGGGCGCGCAAAATAAGCAGCAGCGTGATTATTTTAACGGCGCGTGACGCGCTTGAAGACCGTATTGCAGGGCTTGATTTTGGCGCTGACGATTACCTTATTAAACCGATTAAACTGCCCGAGCTCGCCGCGCGCCTGCGCGTGCAAATTCGTCGCAAACACGCTGTAAGTGCTGCCACCATAGAATATCCGCCGTTGACTTTGCATGTTAAAGATCGTTTAGTAACGCATCTTGGCGAGCCATTCGCACTATCACCACGCGAGTTTAGCCTGCTTGAAACATTATTAATGCGCGTTGGTAAAGTGGTGAGCAAAGAAAGCTTGCTAAGCAATATTAGCGATTGGGACGACAATCTTGGCAGCAATGCGATTGAAGTTTTTATGCACAGGCTGCGCAAAAAACTATTGCAAGTGGGTATTGAAATACGCACCGTGCGTGGTTTGGGCTATTTGCTAGATAAACAAGGCTAGAAGTTAAACAAGGCTAAAAGTTAAACAAAGCCAAAATATGCAAAGCTAAAAGATAAATAAAGCTAACATTCAGCAAGGTTAAAAGATAAATAAAGAAATAATTAAGCAAGGTTAAAACTAAATATATGCAAAAGCAACAAGCCTCATTACGTAGTAAATTGCTGAGCTGGTTAATGCCATTATTACTGCTGCTAATATTAATTGATAGCACGCTTTTATTTAAGTTGGCAATTGGCCGATTGGAAAAAGAAATCGATGCTGATTTATTTAGCTCGGCACAAAATGTTTCACAATTTTTAACTATTTTTGGTAATGCACCTAAAGATATACGATTATTAGAAAATGCAAGCCATGTATTTTTAAACGATGAAGTTGATAAAATTTTGTATAGCATTACCGATAAAAATGGCCAGCTCTTAAGCGGTAGCAAGGTTTTACAAGCTACCACCAAAGCAATTAATGACATTCAACATAACAAAATTATGCAAGGCAATTATACCGACCACAATTATTTTAATATCGATATTAAAAACGAGCAGTTTAGAGTAGTACGCGCCGCGTTTAATATTAGTAATTTGCAAGGCGCGCAAACCGTCACCATACAAATTGCGGGTACGCAAAAATGGCGCCGCATATTAACCAACACTATTTTAATTGGCATTGTAGTGCCGCAATTATTATTGGCGTTGCTATCTTTTTTTATAATTTGGTTTGGCATAAAAAAAGGCCTAGCACCGCTAGACGCTTTGCAAGACGCGGTTTCCAAGCGGTCTGAACAAGATTTAAGCCCAATAGAATTACCCAACATTCCGCAAGAAGTTAGTTTGGTCGCCAACTCCGTCAATCAATTAATGACCAAACTGCAACATTTAATTTCTGCGCAAAATCGTTTTGTGGCTGACGCCGCGCATCAGCTTAGAACCCCGCTTGCAGGCGCGCAAGCACAGCTAGAGCTGGCAGAACAAGCACTTGACGCATCTGCAATGAAGGCGCTGTTGCCACGCGCATATCAAAGTCT
>JAYTEL010000044.1:0-2905 GCA_043735225.1 Methylotenera sp.
ATTTTGACTGTGTTTTTCATCAGAAAGAATGAGTAAAGGTTCATTGAAAAATATCTGTTCGCATTCTGATTGCGCTACAGCGTGCGATTCATTTTTTTGAGAATTGCCAGAATCCCAATCAAAACCTGTAACAAGCAGCCAATTAATCATAATCGTATACTATCATGGTATACATATACAAAACAATAAATTTTGCAAAATACAAAGCCTCAATTTTCAGCGGCTGTTTGACAGAAATAAAGCATGAGTGGGGACTATGGCTTTGCATGAGTTGCTAATGTCATCAAGGCTATTGGTATTTGCAGTATTAACGACTACTGCTACATTTTTTGGCTCGATAATTGAATCTGCGGCAAACAATTTTATCGAACACAAAAGCAGAACCCACGATATCAACACAATACATTTTTTCATCAGAAAACTATCGCATCAATAAAAAAAATAGCGGACAAAATGACCGCTACGTTAGTTCTTTTGGAGGCTGAGTAAAGTTATTGACCAAATTTGCGACGACGTGAAACAAAGCCCATCAAACCTAAACCAGCAAACATCATGGCATAAGTATCAGGCTCAGGCACTGATGTAACCACAATAGAGATAGAAGAACCTGCAAATTTTTTCTCAACAAAAGCAACTTTTGGGCCAGTCAGTGATGGATCTGTATAAGCGGTTAAAAGATTTTCAATCGTATAGTTGTACGCAGTCGTGTTGCCCCATTGTGGGTCTAGTACAGAAACAACTGAACTTGATGTCCAATTATGGGTAGAACTATCAAAAATAGTATTAACTATTGAAAAATTGCTAGTGCTAGTGATTGCCGTGTTGTTTTCAATAAAAGGATTAGCTGTGTCAAATACACGCGTTTGACCACCAACTCCTACTGCACTACCTGCACCAACCAAGCGATAATCACCACGCTCTAACAAACTAAAACCAGTGATATTTTTATTAGCATGCTCAATAATGCTTAAGTTAATTGTAGAGTTAGCCGTCACAACTCCGTTGCCGTTTAGCGATTCTGCTTTAAACGCAACTGGCGTAAAAAAATAGAATCGTTGCTTAATGTAGGTATACCAAATAACCCTGCTAACGAGTTAGCATAAATTACATCAAAACTGTTACCAACTAAGGTTATTGGTGCAGCCATTGCCACTGAAGCAGATAATGCACTTGCCACAGATACAAAACTTAAAGCTAATAATTTAAAAATATTCACAATAAATCCGCGTATCTAAATGATGACAAACCTAAATGTGAATTAGCGCAATTTGGGCTAGTACCGCATTGGGCTGCTGATATAAAGAAATTTGGCTTAAAAACCTACAATGCGCGTAGCGAGACTGTGCATGAGAAACCCAGTTATCGGCATGCATGGAAAGAACGTCAATTTGGTTTGGCCATCATGGAAAGCTTTTACGAACCTAGTTGGGAAACTGGCAAGGCAATACCTTGGCGAAGTTATTTTTTCGTTTTCGATGTTGACGGTGAATGCTGACGGACATTCAATCATGCAGCATTTTCATAAACCAGACGATGAGAAGCGCTCAATTATTGTATTAAACGAAGCGAATTATCTGCCATGGTTACGCGCTAACCAGGATCAAGCACGTCATTTACTTAAAGTCGCCCCAGACCACTTTCTAATGAGTGAAGCTGCGCCACGCTAATGCACTTTTAGCACTTCATCCCATTTGCTTGTATAACTTGGACTCTTACTTTCCTGTTTCATTTTCCACGGACGCTTAAAACCTTCGCTGGCGAGCTTGATTGATTCTTTACCCATTTTATTATTGATGCTATCCATTGCTGTCATCAATGCCGCAGATTTTGGGGAGGAGGTCGCTTGGCTAAATAAATCTGTTTGTACGCCTTGTGCTGGCACAAGCTCGCCTAACATTACGCCAGCTTTGGCGTAATGATAATTTGGCTTAAAAATCTGTTTTAAGCCCCATAGCGCGATATTGACCAATTGCCGAGTATCTGACGTTGGCGATGGCAAAGAAATCGTGGTGGCGTTGCTGTAAAACGGTTCATCGGGCTTATGTGGGCTGGTGGTAATGAACACATGCACCGAAGCTGCGAAAGAATGCTGTTTTCTGAGCTTTACGGCAGCCCTGCTCATGTAAAGCGTAATGGATTCGGCAAGGCTGTTGTAATCATTAACTGAATGACCGAAACTGCGTGAATTGAGTATTTGTTTCTTGGGCGGACTAATTTCTTCCATTTCAATGCATACTGTGCCATTGAGTTCGCGTATGGTTTTTTCCATTACCACGCTAAATTGTTGACGCAAGCGTTCTGGATTGGCTCTTTTCAAATCTAGTACGGTGTTGAAACCAAGTGCTTGTAGCTTTGGAGCAAGTTTGCGGCCAACACCCCAGATTTCACCGACTTCAATTTGACTCAGTAAGCCATCCAAATCATTCGTTTGCATGGTGTTTAAGTTGCACACGCTGTCGAATTCTTTGCGCTTTTTAGCGCAATGGTTGGCTAGCTTTGAAAGTGTCTTGGTTGCGCCTATGCCTACGCAAACAGGCAAGCCCGTCCATTGTAAAATCCTGCCGCGCATGGCTTGACCGTATTCATTGAGATTTTTATGTTTGAAGTCAGTTAAATCGAGGAATGATTCGTCAATTGAATACACTTCTTGGTTTGGGCTGAAATCTCGCAAGATAGACATGACACGATTGCTCATATCCGCATATAGGGCGTAATTACTTGAAAGCGCAATAATGCCATGTTGCTTAGCAAGGTCTTTGAGCTTAAACCACGGCGCACCCATTTTAACGCCTAGTGCTTTGACTTCATTGCTACGTGCTACTGCGCAACCATCGTTGTTTGATAATACGACAACAGGCTTATTAGCAAACTTTGGGTTAAAAATGCGCTCACAAGAAACGTAAAA
>JAYTEL010000045.1:0-3767 GCA_043735225.1 Methylotenera sp.
ACGCGCGGCGTTTAAGCGTTTGGAGATTGTCTATCAAGCGCAAGAGGGTAGCGCAGAGGCGGATGAGATGGAAATTCTTGTGACGTTGATTGAGGCTTACGAGAACAAACACTCCCCCATAAGCGCGGCAGACCCAATCGATGCCATTAAATTTAGAATGGAGCAACAAGGCCTTACGCAAAAAGATTTAGAGCCTTTTATAGGCTCTAGCGGACGCGTTTCAGAAGTGCTAAACCATAAGCGCGGCCTAAGTTTGCCCATGGTAAAGCGACTGCACGAAGGCTTGAATATTCCTTATGAAAGTTTGTTGACCGCTGCTTAGATGAGGTGTTTTGTGAATAATTTAGATAAACGATATGCAAAAAACTATTTGCATGCTCAGTGCTTATTAGTTACTTAATGCAAACATTAATATGCAATTTTATTAAGGTAGAGAACTTTTGTCTAACAGAAAAATTTTAAATAAAGAAAAAGAAAAGCTGAGGCAGTTGATTAAAAAAGCTGAAAGCGGTGATTTAAATGCACTAAAAGAACTTGAAACTTTAGCCATGAGCCAAGTCTACAAAAGAAAATTTAAAAAGCTCAATCAAATTTACAAGCAACCTCATATATCTGATCACACTCCATTTAAATCTGCGGTAGGAGGATTAACAATTAAATCTTTTGCTGAAGCGAATGGATGGAAGGGACGTGCTGACATTGTCTTAGAAAGACTTAAATCATTAGGGTTTACTTTTTTTACTCAATTAGATTACATATCTGACGAAGCTAAAGAAGCTTTTGCAAAGAGTGTTGGGTATGACACCTTCATTGAGTTTAAAGAAGCTAGAAGAAATATCACAAATACACTTATTGAAGCTAAAACTGTAGATGATGCAGCAAATGAAGTTGAAATGTATCCACATGATTTATATAGCAAACTAATGTATGAACATGCAAAAAACAAATCTAATCAACTTACCAAGCCAGTAATATTAGGAACTTTAGCTGCGGCTTGCAACATGAAACAATCGACAGTAGTAAAATGTATTCAAACACCCTTATGTGAAATACGTTTAAATTATTATTCATTAATTAATACTGTAGACATCGAATTTTTTTTGACTAATGTTAAAAAATTAAAGTGGAACTACGACAAATATATTCCTACATATTTGGAGCCATATGTAGATGCTTTGTTAAAAGATGTTATAAAGGCAAAAAATAATAAGTTTATAGCACAAGCCAAAAGTCGTGAGTTAAATGAAGATAATTTCTACCAAGAATATGAGCATCTCACTTTAGAAGAGTTGGGACAACTCTACAGACGAGGTAAGAATGAAGAGCTTGAAGATTATGAGAGTGATGTAATTAAAAAACTTATTAATAAAAAATTACTTTAACTATCCGCAATAGGTAGGTTAAAGCTGGCGTAGGGTGCGCAAAATGGTTTGTCTTTGCACACCAATTTAATCATCATTAAAATATTGTCATTGCGAGCGTAGCGCGGCAATCCATAGCGACGGGGCAAAGTAAGCATGGATTGCCACGGGCTTTGCCCTCGCAATGACGGGGGGTTATTTATTTAACCGCTAACATATCCACAAACACATTTACTGGCATGGCTTCTAACTTGGTTTGGTCTAAACAAAGCGCCAAAATATCGGCTTGTTTTTTCGCATCAAATTTACGCGCTAAATTCACTTTGAATTTTTTTACTAGTTCAGGGATGCCTTCACCACGGCGGCGGCGGTGGCCGATTGGGTATTCCACGGCGATGTTGTCTGAGCTTGTGCCGTCTTTAAAGAAAATCTGAATCGCGTTGGCGATTGAGCGTTTTTCCGGGTTGTGATAGTCAGTCGTATATTCGGCTTTCTCAACACAAACCATTTTGGCGCGGATGGCGTCAATGCGCGGGTCTGCGGCGGCTGCATCTTCGTAATCTTGTGCGGTTAAGTTGCCTTTTAGCAAGCTAATGGCTGCCATGTATTGAATGCAATGGTCGCGGTCGGCTGGGTTATCTAGCGGGCCAGTTTTGTCGATGATGCGGATGGCAGATTCGTGGGTGGTGATGACGATTTTATCAATTGCATTGATTTGTTCAAGCGTTTGCAATTTGCTGCCAACCGCTGCGTTCAATTGAATCGCGCATTCCACTGCAGTTTGTGCGTGAAACTCGGCGGGGAAGCTGATTTTGAACAGCACTTGTTCCATCACATAGCTGCCATATTCGCGTTGAAATTTGAAGGCGTTACCTTTAAATAACACGTCGTAAAAGCCCCATGTTTTGGCTGTCAATGCTGATGGATAGCCCATTTCGCCTTGCAATACCATCCACGCTAAACGCACGGCGCGCGAAGTCGCGTCGCCCGCCGCCCATGATTTGCGTGAGCCTGTGTTTGGCGAGTGTCTGTAAGTACGCAAGCTTTGACCATCGACAAATACATTAGAAACTGCGTTGATTATGTCTTCTTTATTGCCGCCTAGTAGTTTAGTTACCACTGCTGTTGAGGCGATTTTAACTAAAATGACATGGTCTAAACCGACGCGATTAAAACTGTTTTCAAGCGCTAAAACGCCTTGAATCTCGTGCGCTTTAATCATGGCGGTTAGCACGTCTTTAATGGTGAGAGGTGCTTTTCCCTCGGTAATATTTTTGCGTGAAATATAATCGGCGCAGGCCAAAATTCCGCCTAAATTATCCGAAGGATGACCCCATTCTGCGGCCAACCAAGTATCGTTAAAATCGAGCCAGCGAATCATCGCGCCGATGTTAAAGGCCGCTAAAATTGGATCGAGCTGATATGAAGTACCTGGTACTTTTGCGCCATTTGGCACTATCGTGCCTGCAATTACTGGGCCGAGTAATTTGGTACATGCTGGGTAATCCAGCGCTTCAAAGCCGCAGCCGAGCGTGTCCATAAGGCAGTTGCGGGCGGTGTCGAATGCCTCGGTTGAAGTGACCTCAAAATCGGCAACATAGTTGGCAATATCAACAATGACTTGATCGGGAGCGGGGCGGACGTTAGAGATGTGAGCTGACATAATATTTTTGCTACTTTCTAAAAACTTAAATTTATAACTCCGTCATTCTGAGCGTAGCGAAGAATCCAGCTATTTTGTAGCATCGTTATGGATTCTTCGCTACGCTCAGAATGACGCTTGGAGGGTTAGTTAATAATAAATCTGTGCTTAATTGGGTTTTGAAATAGTTTAATTAACGTTGATTCAGCGGCACAAAAGGCCTATTTTCTGGCCCTATGTATTCTGCATTGGGGCGAATAATTTTGTTATCAATGCGCTGCTCAATCACATGCGCAACCCAGCCGGTGGTGCGAGAAATAACAAATATTGGTGTAAACATACCTGTTGGAACGCCCATTAAATGATAGCTACTGGCACTGTACCAGTCTAAATTGGGGAACATTTTTTTCTCGCGCCACATCACTTCTTCAATTCTTGAAGAAACATTAAAAAGCGTCATATTGCCGTTATCCTCGCTTAACTTACGCGAAACAGCTTTAATTGACTCATTGCGCGGGTCGGCGATTGTGTAAACTGGATGGCCAAAACCGATGATAATTTCTTTTTTTGCCATGCGTGCCAAGATGTCTGCCTCGGCTTCATCAGCATTTTTATAGCGCTCAATAATTTCCATCGCCGCTTCGTTGGCGCCGCCATGTTTTGCACCGCGTAGCGCACCAATCGCACCTGTAATGCAGCTATACATATCGGATAAAGTGCCAGCGATTACTCTAGCTGTAAAGGTGCTGGCGTTAAATTCGTGC
>JAYTEL010000046.1:0-1519 GCA_043735225.1 Methylotenera sp.
TCTATCTTCGAGCACTTGCGCCAAAATATCTTTTGATGCGTCAATATTTTGCCCGCGCAGCGCACGTAATTCAATGATTTGCTCGCGCAAAACGGTTAGCCGTTGTTGCACTAATTTACGCGAATTTTTAATCATTTCGCTACATTCGCTGGCCACTGTTCTGCCCAAAATCTCATGTTTGGCTTGTATAATTTGGTCGCCTAAGGTGGATTCCAACTCCATAATGCCACTTTGTTTAATCAGCGCTTCATTTTTTTTGATTTTGCCAACCAGGGCTTTTTGTGCAGAAATCGCAAACACGCTTTCGGGCGCAATACCCAGTTGGTGCGCAGTCACATTGACTTGCTTTTCAATCTCGTTAAGCACGTCTTGCTTAGGTTTAAGGTCATCCCACAACATGTCGATTTTGTTTAATAAAACCAATTTGTATTTAGCACGACCTTTAATAAACTCGTTCCAAATTTGCATATCTGATTGGGTAATACCGGTATCGGTAGCCGTTAAAAACAGCACCGCATGCGCATTGGGAATAATATTAAGCGTTAATTCTGGCTCTGCACCCAGCGTATTCAAACCAGGAGTATCAAGCACCACTAAGCCGCTTTTTAAGAGCGGGTGCGGGTAATTGATGATGGCGTGACGCCACACCGGAATTTTTAGCAGTCCTTGCGTTTCCAGCTCATGCACCATGCTGACATCTTGCGGATTAAACAGGCCTAATTCTTCTGCCTCGCCTTGCGTCACTTCTTTTTGGTCGATGAGTTTACGTAGCGTTTCTTTCATTTCTTCAGGCGAATCTAAATTTAGCCTAAATTTTTGCCACGCGTATGGCGTGGTTTTTAGGTAGGTCAGGCTATCATCACTAGCGCGCGTGCCAATTGGCAACAATTTAATGCAAGGCTCTTCACGTGCATCCCAAAAAATCTCGGTCGGGCACATGGTGGTGCGGCCAGGCTCACTGGGAAGCAAGCGTTGATTAAAGTCGGCAAAAAATAGCGCGTTAATGGCCTCGGTTTTGCCGCGTGAGAATTCGGCCAAAAACGCCATCACCAACTGATCGCGCTTAAGCATTTCTAACACATCGTACAAACGCAGCTCTTGAATCGCGTCGGTATGCTCGCTTTTAGCAAGCCAATCGCGATAATCGCTGATGGTTTGCGTGAGGCTACTACGCCATTCTTGGTATTGATTAACTTTTACTTCTAAAGTGTTCATTATCATCAAATTATTATAAATTAAATTGCAGGCTTGCTTGCTAAACGATGGAATATACCGCTTAAAAAATTGTTAACAATTGTGATTCTAACGTTTTTACAACAGAGATATTAATCATTTGTATCAGAATAAGCGCAATCATTGGTGAAAAATCAATGCCACCAGCTGTGGGTAAAATGCGTTGAATTGGCGCCAGAATTGGTTGAGTTAAGCTACCCAGCACTTCGGCAATAGGTGTGTGCGGGTTTACCCAGCTTAAAATAACTTGTAAAAGCAGCGCGTAAAAAAACAAATCCAAACTGGT
>JAYTEL010000047.1:0-4769 GCA_043735225.1 Methylotenera sp.
CTCTTTACTGCCATTTACATCGACAATGCCAGACCAATATACTGCAGGTTTATCGGTTTTGCGTTTAAACGGATTCAGGTGTTTACCCAGCGCACCATCGGCATCGCCACCTGGCGCGGTTGCCGCCATGATTTTTTTGAATTCAGGCAAAATCATGTCTAAAATTTGGCTGGTGCCTACTTCTAGTTGACGTTTTTGAAAGAAGTAACCAAGCGCGTTAGGATTTTGATAGCGTGCCACCTGTAATATTCCTTCATCCACGGCAAACACCACAGCACGGCCAGGTTTAGTGGCTTCTAGCTTCATTTTTAGCACTTGGCCAGGCTTGATTAAGCTTGGTGAAGTGAGTTTAAGCTGATTGGTGCGCTGCGCCAAACTAGTCACGAATGGCACCACGCCGTATGAAAGCGGGCTGGTAAATATTTCGTCTGAGCTAGGGTCACGTACAAATTGCACACTCACATAACCGTTGCCTTCAAAATCAACAGGCAGCTTAATTTTTTGCACAGAGGCTTGGCTTTCCACCTTAAACCATTGTTGCGCATAGACTTTATCACGCTCAATGGTGATTAGCCCCGCGCCAATATAAGGCGCACGAATACTCACGCTGATGTCTTCGCCTGCTTTGTAATCTTTTTTATCTAGCACCAATTGCAACTCGGCGTTGCGCTCTAGCGAACGGCTCACATTGCCCAGCCCTGCCACGCTATATTCCACGCGGTTAAGCTCTAGGCCGTCTTTATTTTTAAGCACATAGGCAAAGTCGCCTGGCGTCTCGGACGCAAGGCTCAAACGATTGCCCGCGGCCTTAATGTTGTAAGGCGTTTCTTTAATCACCACCTCTTTTTTGCGCGATTCGTATTTAAACGTACCGTTGCTTTGCTTAATCAACATCGACACATACTTGCGCTCGACAAAATTCAAGCTTAAATTATCAGCCGCCACTTTTTGTAGCGTTGCGTTGATTGCAATCAACTCCACATCACGTTTGCTGCTTTTTGCGATGTATTTTAAATCGCCATCGGCCTTAAAGCCGACTAAGTATAACTGCTCAGAGATTAAAGTCGCTGCCTCGCTTGATACACCGCGCCCGCCGCCCGCCTCAAAAGCTTGGGTGAGAATATTCAATCGATAGGTCGCTTTGGCATATTTTTCTAAACCAAGCTTAAATTCTGCTACGCCTTCGGCGTTACTAGTCGTGTCAGACAGCTTCTCGCTATAGCCTTCTTTAGCGCGCAGTGGGTCGTAAAACGCATATTCGCTATAAGCGCTAAAGGCAGGGTAAGCGGGGCTTAGCGTTAAGGTCGCCGTCACGCGTCGATTCTCGGCCGCCGTGCCAAACAAGTTTTGCACATTTACATTGGCTTTTAAGTCTTTGGGGTTTAGCCAGCCTTCGTTATTTTCTGGGTATAAGGTCGTTGCTCCATTTTTTTCTGTAGCAAAAAGTGTTTTTACCTTCATGCGATCTGGCAAAAATTCTTGCACTTTTACACTGACAGAACCCAGCTGTTGAAAGGCATTGTTGTCTTTTACTGAATACACATTCACCATATATGTACCTGTGGGCGCGGTTTCTAGCGTTTTGTACTCCAACTCGTTAAAACCGCCATTGCCCAAATGAATGGTTTGTTTCTTTACCGTTAAGCCGCGCGAATCTAATATCTCAGCCTCTAGCGGCAAACCGTCTAAAGCTTTCTCCCAAGTAGCTGTTTTAACAATCACGCCAATGTGCATGGTGTCGCCTGGTCTGTAAATACCACGGTCTGAGAATAAATACGCGTTTAAACTGTCGCTAGAGGCCGCATTGGCCACACCGCCCACATCAAAACGTGAATAATCTAAATTGCGATCATAATGATTAATCGGCAGAAAGCTTAAATCGCCCGCTTTTTTCACCAAATACAACACTGGCGCGCGTTCGCGTTGCAAACCATCCAGCTTGGTAAAATTAGCGCGACCATTAGCATCGGTCGCTTGATTGAAAATCACTGTGCCATTTTTAGCAATCACTTCAACCGTTGCGCCAGCTACTGGCAAGCCTGTATGAATGGATTGCACGTAGACCACTTGTGTGCCATCAAGCTCTTTTTTGGCAATTAGGCCTAAATCGGTCACTAAAATCAGGCGTTTATCGCTAAATTGTTCGGGATTTGCAACCGTTTGCGTGTCGGCATCAGGGGCAGTTTGATCGCCGTTATACGCATCATCGCCTTGCTCACCATTATTAACAACAGTATCGCCAGAGGCATTGCCTGTATTGGCTTCTGGCTGCTTTTCTGCTGCTGTTTTTGGCTTGTAACCATGCACTGTTAATAAGAAAATACCGCGTTTATCCTGATTTTTATTGGCACCCGATTTGCCACTTTCAGTTTTACCTAGGTATTCACTTAAATCCAAAGCCTCATAATGCGCTTTGCCTGGCTTTAATTGCAACGGAATGCTTTTTTCAAAACGCTCAGTTAAATTGTCTGCATCAATGGTTCCGCTAAATGCTGGACTAGAGAATGTGCCATTACTTTGGCTAATTAAATGCTGCAATTGGCCTGATAAAATGCGGCCAATTTCCATCTGCACACCTGGCAAATCGCGCGTTAATATCGCCACTTTGCGCTCGCCGCTTAAAGCCAACAATGAGCCTTGACTTAATATTTTTACCTCAGCAGGGAATGGCGGCACTTGCAACACGCGCGTACTGACTTTACCCAATTGATAACCGCCAAACGATTTTAGGCCTTTTTCCACTTGCACAAATAAATACTTACCGACGTTGGCTTTATATTTAAACGAATGCA
Source organism: Methylotenera sp. (assembly GCA_043735225.1). GTDB lineage: Bacteria > Pseudomonadota > Gammaproteobacteria > Burkholderiales > Methylophilaceae > Methylotenera_A. The sequence goes on from JAYTEL010000047.1 coordinate 2,793, forward strand.
CTTCAATGTTTTCGCGCTCGGCAGGAATTTGTTCTAAATCAAGCGGCTTACTGCTTGCTAAAAGCGCAGGCGTCATTTCTTGCTCTGCCCACACATGCGGATACTTCAAGTCTGCAGGCTTACTATTAGGTTTATCGCGCGGCAGTACCCATGCTTTAATGTGCGACGCCATTTCTTTTTCATGCACCGCGGCTGATGCAGTTAATACCAAAATTTGCTCAGGCTCATTTTGTGCATTCGACACCACAGTTGGCGCAATATCACTCACTTGCAAACTATAAAGCCCAGGCACGTTTATACTTTGTGTGAGTGCAGTTTCAAACGGTTTGCCGCCTCGCGCCGCCTTCAAACCCTCACTAATCGTCACATCTAGCACGCTGTCATCTTTAGGGATGTTTAAGGTCGCGCTGTGAATATAAGCGTTCAGTTTGAGCTTATCGTAGCTCACCACAAATGGCGTATTATCATTGCCAAAATCGAGCAAACCTTTTTGCGCGCTGCGCATTTTTAGCGCGATGCTTTTCTCTAATTTTGCGGTATCAACAGGATGGCTAAAATTAAGGTTAATCACCGCTTTCTTCATGGCGGGGTTGATCGGATCTTGATAGAACTCACTGCTACTAATACTGGCCACAAAAGCAGGCGACACAAATTCGAGCTCTGATTGTTCTAACAATGTTTTGGGCGTCAATGCTTTTGCACTTAAGCTCACTTTGTGTGTAATGCCGACTGGCCAATCGGTTTTGGGCTTAAACGTCAGCGTATTTTCATTATCCCAGTGCCAAGTACCTTGCAACGCAGGCATCAGGCCAATGCCTTCTGTTACGTCTTTACCAACCAGCGCAATGGGCGCTACCGAGTGATCGAACACCAATATCAGCGGGTTTGGTGGCAGATTGTCTTCTATCACCGTTCTAGTAGGTGCGGTTAACGCAATTTTAACCATTTGCGGCTTTGGTCGCGCTTCATAAAGTTTGTAGCCATGCCAAGCGCCAGCGCCCAACGCCACCAGTAAAGCCAACACGCCTAAACTTTTAAGTGGTTTAGCATTAATTGTTGCACGTAAATTGGCAATATTGCCGCCAAGTTTGGCGATTATCCAACGCATCCAAGCAGCTGGTTGGTAATGAAATGATCCAAAAAATAAACCTAAAATGCTGCTGAGTATCTGCCATACGCTAACAAAAAATAGTTTGATTAAATTAAAAATTGCGCTTAAAAACGGCATGCTTACCCCATATGCAAATAAAAGGTTGATTTAATTGAATGTGACTTAATTAAATACTGAATTAAATAAAAGTTGTATGCATTAATCATACTACCAATTACACCGTCTTAGACGATGAAACGCTAGGTTTAATGCTAAAATTACACCAATTATTAGACTTAAAAGGCTAGGCATGCAAACAACAGAATTACACCAACATTTACAAGCTGAGGTGGTAGTTTTAGGCGGCGGCCCTGGCGGCTATACAGCGGCTTTTCGTGCGGCTGATTTAGGTAAAAAAGTAGTGCTTATAGAGCGTTATAGCACGCTGGGCGGCGTTTGTTTAAATGTCGGTTGCATTCCATCCAAAGCGCTGTTGCATACTGCAAAAGTGATTACCGAAGCGCATGATTCTGCTGCGCATGGCGTAAGTTTTAACGCGCCTAAAATTGATTTAGAAGCCTTAAAAAGCTGGAAGAATAACGATGTTGTCGCCAAGTTAACTGGCGGCTTGGCGCAAATGGCCAAACAACGCGATGTGACCGTGGTGGTCGGCAATGGGCAATTTACGTCACCTAAACAAATCACCGTGACTGGCGCAGATGGCGTTATCACGACTATTAGCTTCGAGCACGCAATTATTGCGGCAGGTTCTCAAGCCATTGAGTTTACTGGTGCTCCTGATGATGAGCGCATTATGGATTCGACAGGCGCGCTTAAATTAGACGATATTCCAAAGCGTTTATTGGTGATTGGCGGCGGCATTATTG
>JAYTEL010000048.1:0-8300 GCA_043735225.1 Methylotenera sp.
TTCACTCGGTATTAAACAATTAGGCGACGACCCATGGGTTGCCCTAACACGTCGTTACCCAGTCAGCACGCGCTTATTCGGTAAAGTGTCTAATCTAACGGACTATGGCGCGTTTGTAGAAGTAGAGCCAGGTATTGAAGGTTTGGTACACGTTTCAGAAATGGATTGGACCAACAAAAACATTCACCCAGGCAAAATCGCACAATTGGGCGATGAGGTTGAAGTGATGATTCTTGAGATTGACGAAGATCGTCGTCGTTTATCGCTCGGCATGAAGCAATGTAAAGCCAATCCTTGGGATGATTTCTCTGCAACACATCACAAAGGTGATAAAGTGGCTGGTCAAATTAAATCCATTACCGATTTTGGCGTGTTTATTGGCTTGCCAGGCGGTATTGATGGTTTAGTACATTTGTCTGATTTATCTTGGTCACAAACTGGCGAAGAAGCGATTCGTAACTTTAAAAAAGGGGATGAGTTACAAGCCGTTATTTTAGCCATTGATGTTGAAAAAGAGCGTATTTCATTGGGTGTTAAGCAACTCACTGAAGATCCATCTGGTGCAACTCCTGCTTTGACTTCATCAGAAGATAAAGTAGCAAAACCCAAAGCCAAGCCTGCAAAAACCAAAGCAGAAGCGCCTTCTGCTGAAGATAATGCAGCAGCCGCAGGTACGACTAATCTTGGCGCATTATTAAAAGCCAAAATGGACAGCAAAAAATAATATTGATTTAAAAATAATTATCGTCGAATTATCTAGTTAAACTAAAGGCATATATAAGCCATGACAAAATCTGAACTCATTAATTTATTAGCAGAGCGTTTTTCACAGCTAGTCGTGAAAGATGCCGAGTTGTCAGTTAAAGCCATTTTAGATGCAATGACAGACAATTTATCGACTGGCGAGCGCATCGAAATCCGTGGCTTTGGTAGTTTTAGTTTAAATTACCGTCCGCCACGCTTAGGTCGCAACCCTAAAACTGGCAGCAAAGTGCAAGTTCCTGCAAAACATGTGCCTCACTTTAAAGCGGGTAAAGAGTTGCGTGATCGTGTCGATGCCGCTTAGTTAAAGCGTTTAATAAAGATGGTTGATGTAAAAAAGGCGCAAGTGATTGTGCCTTTTTTATTGCTTATAATATTCTGCTTTAAATAGAATGATTAGGCACTCACCACAAGCTTAGGTAAAATAGTTAAGTTGACACAAAATTTAGTACATATTGATGATTGAGTTTGAATATTGGTGGTTACTGGCTCTGCCCTTGTTTTTTACATTGGGCTGGATCGCTGCGCGCGTGGATATTAAGCAATTACTGTCGGAATCAACTGCATTACCTGCGGCCTATTTTAAAGGCTTAAACTTTCTGATTAGCGATCAACACGGTAAAGCGGTTGATGCTTTTAGTGAGGCCATAGAAGCCAATACCGATTCACTTGAGTTGCACTTTGCGCTGGGCAGTTTGTTTAGGCGCACAGGCGAAACCGACCGCGCCATAAATATGCACCTTAATATGCTGGATAAAAAAGAACTCACCGCCAACCAAAAAAGTGCAGTAAAAGCAGAGCTGGCGCAAGATTACTTAAAAGCTGGCTTATTTGACCGCGCAGAAGAGTTGTTTAAAGGTTTGGATGACACCCGCTATCGACAGCCAGCATTGCGTGCGCTACTGGAGATATATGTGCGCGAGCGCGAATGGCTGCAAGCAATTGCCACCGCAACCGAGTTAGAACGTTTATCTGGCGTGCCTTTTAGAATCGAAATCGCGCAGTATTATTGCGAGCTGGCCGTGAATGATATTATCGCGCAACGCCAAGATGCGGCGCGCAACTACCTTAATCTGGCCTTAGATGCCAATAAAAGTTGTGTACGCGCCAATGTTTTATTGGGCGATTTAGAAGTCGCCTTTGGTCAACAACCAATAGGCGCGCACCAAGCCGCCATCTCCTATTGGAAACGCATTGAGTTCCAGCAGCCCGAATATTTGGGTTTGGTGGCAGCAAAAATGCTTAAAAGCTACCGTGCTGCTGGGCAGATAAAAGATGGCTTAACGCAGCTTAATACATATTTAGAAACCTACAAATTGCCTTTACTGATGTCGGTATTATACGAAGCAACCCTAACCGAAGAAGGTGCTGAAAAAGCCGCAAAACTCGCTAGAAATGAGCTAATACGCCAACCTAGCTTGACGACGCTAGACCAATTGCTGCAAGCGCGCGCTATGGCCGACGAAACGCAAAAACAAGGCAACAACCAAGATATTCAACTGATGCAGCAAACGGTGCGTAACGCCATTGGCAACCGCGCCGTGTATCATTGCGACCAATGCGGGTTTCGCGCTAAACAACACCACTGGCAATGCCCTGCTTGCAATGCGTGGGAATCTTTGCCTGCAGAGCCAAGTGAGACAGTCTCTCGTGAAATGACTATTAAGAAAAAATAATGCCAGTTAAAGACTTTAAAATTCCAGACTCTAAAATAATAATCGCGCTGGATTATTCCAATGCTACTAGCGCCCTACAATTGGTGAACCAACTTGACCCTGGTTTGTGTAAACTCAAAGTTGGCAAAGAGTTGTTTACCGCCGCAGGGCCACAGCTCGTCGAAAAATTAGTCGCAAAAGGTTATGATATTTTTCTCGATTTAAAATTTCACGATATTCCCAACACCGTTGCAAAAGCTTGCCAAGCGGCTAGTAACTTAGGTGTATGGATGTTGAATGTGCATGCGTCTGGCGGCAGCGCCATGATGCAAGCCGCGCTGGAGGGCGTGAATAAAAGCGCGCATTCGCCCTATATAATTGCCGTAACCGTGCTCACCAACATGAATCAAGCCAACTTAACAGAGATTGGCATTGGAGATACCATAGAAAACCAAGTGTTAAGGCTGGCTCTTCTTACGCACAATTCTGGTTTGCATGGCGTGGTGTGTTCTGCACAAGAAGCAAAAATGCTTCGCAGTCAACTAGGTGAGACGTTTTGTTTAGTCACGCCTGGCATACGCCCTGCTCTAAATAAAGATCAAGCTAACCTTAATCAAGTCAACCAGGATGACCAAGTCCGCGTTGTTACCCCAACAGATGCACTAGGTTACGGCGCTAGCTATTTGGTCATCGGCAGGCCAGTAACACAAGCAGAAAATCCGCTAAAAGTTTTAGATGCCATCACTGCCGAATGCTTGGCAACTGGTTTATAAGTGTAAGATTGGCGTAAGCTTAAATGCGTAACATATGTAAGTTGTTATGCATTAGTTGTAATATGATTAATCTGTAATAGTTGGATAATATACGTTATGATTACGAGAGTGTTATAACACTTTTTAAAGTAGTACCTAAGTTACCCGATTTACAAAGTTACCCGATTTACAAACTTTAGATTTAAAACCTTTAAGTATCAAAACCCTCAAGTAACAAACATGGAGAAGCAAAAAATGAAAAAATTATTACTCGCTTTATTAGCATCATTGGCATTCAGTTTTAGTGCCTTTGCAGCAGTTAACTTAAACACCGCAACACAGGCCGAGCTTGAAGCATTGAATGGCATTGGCCCAGTTAAAGCTGCTGCCATTATTGATTATCGCAAAAAAAATGGTGGCTTTAAATCAGTTGATGAACTAGAAAAAGTTGACGGCGTGGGTCTAGTAACTTTAGCTAACATTAAAAAAGATGTTTCTGTAAGCGGCATGACAACAATGCCAGCAGGCACAAGCAAAGCCGCTGACAAACCAAACGCCAAAGACATGAAAAAAGATATGCCAGCTAAAGAAATGAAAGCTGACAAATTAGCTAAAGAAGCACCAGTTAAAGAAATGGCTAAAAAAGATGCAGCAGCAACGTCCGCTGCAACGGTAAAGGTGGATGACAAAGACACTGCCAAAGCTGCTAAAGATAAAGAAAAAGCAGATAAAAAAGCCGCTAAAGCAGAAAAAGCCGCTGCAAAAGATGTTAAAGCAGAAAAACCAGCTGCCACTGCTGACGCTTCAAAAGATACCGCTAAGGCTGATAAAAAAGCCGCAGCAGACGCTAAAAAAGCCGAGAAAAAAGCTGCTGCAGATGCCAAAAAAGCTGAAAAAGCAGCCGCCAAAGCCGACAAAGCAAAAGCAGAGAAAAAATAATATTAGTTTTATAAATTATCTGTATCTACATAAAGCCCCGCATGCGGGGCTTTATGTAGATACAGATAATTTATAAAACTAATATTATTTTTTCTCTGCTTTTGCTTTGTCGGCTTTGGCGGCTGCTTTTTCAGCTTTTTTGGCATCTGCAGCAGCTTTTTTCTCGGCTTTTTTAGCGTCTGCTGCGGCTTTTTTATCAGCCTTAGCGGTATCTTTTGAAGCGTCAGCAGTGGCAGCTGGTTTTTCTGCTTTAACATCTTTTGCAGCGGCTTTTTCTGCTTTAGCGGCTTTTTTATCTGCTTTTTCTTTATCTTTAGCAGCTTTGGCAGTGTCTTTGTCATCCACCTTTACCGTTGCAGCGGACGTTGCTGCTGCATCTTTTTTAGCCATTTCTTTAACTGGTGCTTCTTTAGCTAATTTGTCAGCTTTCATTTCTTTAGCTGGCATATCTTTTTTCATGTCTTTGGCGTTTGGTTTGTCAGCGGCTTTGCTTGTGCCTGCTGGCATTGTTGTCATGCCGCTTACAGAAACATCTTTTTTAATGTTAGCTAAAGTTACTAGACCCACGCCGTCAACTTTTTCTAGTTCATCAACTGATTTAAAGCCACCATTTTTTTTGCGATAATCAATAATGGCAGCAGCTTTAACTGGGCCAATGCCATTCAATGCTTCAAGCTCGGCCTGTGTTGCGGTGTTTAAGTTAACTGCTGCAAAGGCACTAAAACTGAATGCCAATGATGCTAATAAAGCGAGTAATAATTTTTTCATTTTTTGCTTCTCCATGTTTGTTACTTGAGGGTTTTGATACTTAAAGGTTTTAAATCTAAAGTTTGTAAATCGGGTAACTTTGTAAATCGGGTAACTTAGGTACTACTTTAAAAAGTGTTATAACACTCTCGTAATCATAACGTATATTATCCAACTATTACAGATTAATCATATTACAACTAATGCATAACAACTTACATATGTTACGCATTTAAGCTTACGCCAATCTTACACTTATAAACCAGTTGCCAAGCATTCGGCAGTGATGGCATCTAAAACTTTTAGCGGATTTTCTGCTTGTGTTACTGGCCTGCCGATGACCAAATAGCTAGCGCCGTAACCTAGTGCATCTGTTGGGGTAACAACGCGGACTTGGTCATCCTGGTTGACTTGATTAAGGTTAGCTTGATCTTTATTTAGAGCAGGGCGTATGCCAGGCGTGACTAAACAAAACGTCTCACCTAGTTGACTGCGAAGCATTTTTGCTTCTTGTGCAGAACACACCACGCCATGCAAACCAGAATTGTGCGTAAGAAGAGCCAGCCTTAACACTTGGTTTTCTATGGTATCTCCAATGCCAATCTCTGTTAAGTTGGCTTGATTCATGTTGGTGAGCACGGTTACGGCAATTATATAGGGCGAATGCGCGCTTTTATTCACGCCCTCCAGCGCGGCTTGCATCATGGCGCTGCCGCCAGACGCATGCACATTCAACATCCATACACCTAAGTTACTAGCCGCTTGGCAAGCTTTTGCAACGGTGTTGGGAATATCGTGAAATTTTAAATCGAGAAAAATATCATAACCTTTTGCGACTAATTTTTCGACGAGCTGTGGCCCTGCGGCGGTAAACAACTCTTTGCCAACTTTGAGTTTACACAAACCAGGGTCAAGTTGGTTCACCAATTGTAGGGCGCTAGTAGCATTGGAATAATCCAGCGCGATTATTATTTTAGAGTCTGGAATTTTAAAGTCTTTAACTGGCATTATTTTTTCTTAATAGTCATTTCACGAGAGACTGTCTCACTTGGCTCTGCAGGCAAAGATTCCCACGCATTGCAAGCAGGGCATTGCCAGTGGTGTTGTTTAGCGCGAAACCCGCATTGGTCGCAATGATACACGGCGCGGTTGCCAATGGCGTTACGCACCGTTTGCTGCATCAGTTGAATATCTTGGTTGTTGCCTTGTTTTTGCGTTTCGTCGGCCATAGCGCGCGCTTGCAGCAATTGGTCTAGCGTCGTCAAGCTAGGTTGGCGTATTAGCTCATTTCTAGCGAGTTTTGCGGCTTTTTCAGCACCTTCTTCGGTTAGGGTTGCTTCGTATAATACCGACATCAGTAAAGGCAATTTGTAGGTTTCTAAATATGTATTAAGCTGCGTTAAGCCATCTTTTATCTGCCCAGCAGCACGGTAGCTTTTAAGCATTTTTGCTGCCACCAAACCCAAATATTCGGGCTGCTGGAACTCAATGCGTTTCCAATAGGAGATGGCGGCTTGGTGCGCGCCTATTGGTTGTTGACCAAAGGCGACTTCTAAATCGCCCAATAAAACATTGGCGCGTACACAACTTTTATTGGCATCTAAGGCCAGATTAAGGTAGTTGCGCGCCGCATCTTGGCGTTGCGCGATAATATCATTCACGGCCAGCTCGCAATAATACTGCGCGATTTCGATTCTAAAAGGCACGCCAGATAAACGTTCTAACTCGGTTGCGGTGGCAATTGCTTGCAGCCATTCGCGCTCGCGCACATATATCTCCAGTAGCGCACGCAATGCTGGCTGTCGATAGCGGGTGTCATCCAAACCTTTAAACAACTCTTCTGCGCGGTCAAATAAGCCAGCTTTTAAGTAATCTTGCGCCAGCTCTGCTTTTACTGCACTTTTTTGGTTGGCGGTGAGTTCTTTTTTATCCAGCATATTAAGGTGCATATTTATGGCGCGGTCGGTTTCGCCTGTGCGCCTAAACAAACTGCCCAGCGCAAAGTGCAACTCAAGTGAATCGGTATTGGCTTCTATGGCCTCACTAAAAGCATCAACCGCTTTACCGTGTTGATCGCTAATCAGAAAGTTTAAGCCTTTAAAATAGGCCGCAGGTAATGCAGTTGATTCCGACAGTAATTGCTTAATATCCACGCGCGCAGCGATCCAGCCCAATGTAAAAAACAAGGGCAGAGCCAGTAACCACCAATATTCAAACTCAATCATCAATATGTACTAAATTTTGTGTCAACTTAACTATTTTACCTAAGCTTGTGGTGAGTGCCTAATCATTCTATTTAAAGCAGAATATTATAAGCAATAAAAAAGGCACAATCACTTGCGCCTTTTTTACATCAACCATCTTTATTAAACGCTTTAACTAAGCGGCATCGACACGATCACGCAACTCTTTACCCGCTTTAAAGTGAGGCACATGTTTTGCAGGAACTTGCACTTTGCTGCCAGTTTTAGGGTTGCGACCTAAGCGTGGCGGACGGTAATTTAAACTAAAACTACCAAAGCCACGGATTTCGATGCGCTCGCCAGTCGATAAATTGTCTGTCATTGCATCTAAAATGGCTTTAACTGACAACTCGGCATCTTTCACGACTAGCTGTGAAAAACGCTCTGCTAATAAATTAATGAGTTCAGATTTTGTCATGGCTTATATATGCCTTTAGTTTAACTAGATAATTCGACGATAATTATTTTTAAATCAATATTATTTTTTGCTGTCCATTTTGGCTTTTAATAATGCGCCAAGATTAGTCGTACCTGCGGCTGCTGCATTATCTTCAGCAGAAGGCGCTTCTGCTTTGGTTTTTGCAGGCTTGGCTTTGGGTTTTGCTACTTTATCTTCTGATGAAGTCAAAGCAGGAGTTGCACCAGATGGATCTTCAGTGAGTTGCTTAACACCCAATGAAATACGCTCTTTTTCAACATCAATGGCTAAAATAACGGCTTGTAACTCATCCCCTTTTTTAAAGTTACGAATCGCTTCTTCGCCAGTTTGTGACCAAGATAAATCAGACAAATGTACTAAACCATCAATACCGCCTGGCAAGCCAATAAACACGCCAAAATCGGTAATGGATTTAATTTGACCAGCCACTTTATCACCTTTGTGATGTGTTGCAGAGAAATCATCCCAAGGATTGGCTTTACATTGCTTCATGCCGAGCGATAAACGACGACGATCTTCGTCAATCTCAAGAATCATCACTTCAACCTCATCGCCCAATTGTGCGATTTTGCCTGGGTGAATGTTTTTGTTGGTCCAATCCATTTCTGAAACGTGTACCAAACCTTCAATACCTGGCTCTACTTCTACAAACGCGCCATAGTCCGTTAGATTAGACACTTTACCGAATAAGCGCGTGCTGACTGGGTAACGACGTGTTAGGGCAACCCATGGGTCGTCGCCTAATTGTTTAATACCGAGTGAA
>JAYTEL010000049.1:0-5629 GCA_043735225.1 Methylotenera sp.
TGGCTACGCGGTACAATTGCACCGTTTTTTTCAATAGCCAACCGTTTTCCAGTTAAATGTAGCGTGATAACTAGATTAGAAATGGTCATATTTTCGCCATCTAAATATCTATTTTTGCCGTTAATCATAATATTCATATTTTTTGAGTGCGCTTTTGTCATACATAAAATAATTATTTTACGGCGATTGCATTGTTTTACCTACTTTAAACGGCAAATTTTTACAGTTTTAAAGAGCTTTTGGCGCATAAAAAATAATGAAGTCTTTGTGTATTCCACTTCTAATGTTGTGCGTTAAAAGTAAAAATGAAACGATATTAACGATTTATCAACTAAATTTCAGTATTTAAAGTTCAGTAATTAAAGTTCAGCTATTAAAGTTAAGTAATTATTGAATTTTTTTAATCGATTAAAATCATAAATTTATCCAATTTGCAGGAACATCATTCTTGTAGATTTAACTCCCAAAAGGAAAAAAATGATGCAGGCTTTAAATGTAAACATAATAGATTCAATAAACTTAATTGACACAATAAACCCAGTTAACTCAATAAACTCAACAGATCTATTAAACCCAGTAGATCTATTAAACCCAGTAAAATCTGCTGCGAATATACTGAACGTAAATCCAGTTTTTAAGACTGCAAAAACTGCAATAGATAATGTAATAGAGCCAGCGCTTAACAACTTAACTTCAAAAAAAGATAACGGTATTAATCGATTCTTAGAAGCTTACGGCGACTGCGTTTAGTTTTTGGTTCTATGCTTTGGCTGTAAAAATTGTGGTACGGTTTAAACTTACCCATAATAATTAACAACAAGATTTAAACAAAAAGACGGCGACATATTCACCGCCTTTTAATGTTAATTATTGCGTTAAATTTTAAACAGTTATCTGTATGGGTTTAATAATTTATTTAAGATTAGTACGGGTCTATTCAATCGCTATTTGCGGACGACCTGCTTCTGGCCAATCTAAATGGTAAAACTGGCCACGCGGCTGATCTTTACGCTCGTAAGTATGCGCGCCAAAGTAATCGCGTTGACCTTGCAATAAATTAGCAGGTAAATCGGCGCTACGATAGCCATCGTAATAAGCCATCGCCGCGCTAAAACCTTGTGCAGGGATGCCATTAGTAACCGCTAACGCAATCACTTTGCGCCAGCCTGCTTGACCATCGTTCATGGCTTTGGTGAAGTATGGATCTAGCATCAAGTTTTTTAAACGTGAATTAAGTGCATAAGCTTCGGTAATTTTTTGCAAAAAACGCGCACGAATAATACAACCTCCGCGCCAAATTTGTGCCAGCTCACCAAAATTAAGTTTCCAGTTATACGCCACTTGCGCTTTATCAATCAGTTGAAAGCCTTGTGCGTACGCGCAAATTTTGCTGCAATATAATGCGTTTTTAATTGCATCAATAATCGCTTTTTTATCATCCTCGTGCTTAATAACAGGGCCTTTTAAGATTTTGCTGGCTTCCACACGCTCTTCTTTTAAGCTTGAAAGGGCGCGTGCGTAAACCGCGGCAGCAATCGCATTGGCGGGCGAACCAAGCTCTAATGCGTTGGCAGCAGTCCATTGACCAGTGCCTTTTTGGCCTGCGGTATCTAAAATTTGGTCAACCAAAAAGCCTGGCGTCATTGGGTCTTTTTGTTGCAAAATTTCACTGGTAATTTCAATTAAATAGCTTGATAACTCACCTTTATTCCACTCGGCAAATACTTTACCAATTTCGTCAGCGAGCATGCCCAGCAGATTTTTCATCAGCCAATACGCTTCGCAAATAAGCTGCATATCAATGTATTCAATACCGTTATGCACCATTTTTACATAATGGCCAGAGCCATCTGGACCAATGTATTCTGCGCATGAAAATCCGCCAACCACAGGCTTGCCAGGCGTGCCGCCTTCCATTGGCTCGCCAGTTACGGCATCTACTTTGGCAGCAATATCACGCCAAATCGGCTCTAACGAAGCCCATGCTTTGCGTGTACCAGATGGCATTAAACTTGGGCCAAAACGTGCACCAGTTTCGCCGCCCGATACGCCAGAGCCTATTAAATCAATGCCTTTTACCGCCAGCTCTTTTTCGCGGCGAATGGTATCGGTCCACAACGAGTTACCGCCATCAATAATAATGTCGCCCACCTCTAAAAATGGTAATAACGCGTTAATGGTCACATCAGTTGCGCTACCTGCTTTAACCAACAGCACAATTTTACGCGGGCGCTTAATGCTAAGCACAAATGACGCTAAATCTGCATGACCAACTACGTTGGCATGCGACGGCTCATTGGCCTTGCACTCGTTTATAAAATTGGTCATTTTCTTCGGGTCACGGTTATATACCGCAATGGTGTAACCGTGGTCTGCAATGTTAAGGGCTAAATTTTGGCCCATTACGGCTAGGCCAACTAGGCCAATATCTGCATTTTTTGTGGTCATTTCTAGTCTCTTTTAGAGGTTAAATAAAAATAAAACGTGGGCTTATGGCCTTTGTTTTTACTACGTGAATACATTATTTATTACTATTGATAAGGTATTAAATAACGTTGATTTTTACAATGTTCTGCCAAACAGTTGTGTGGCCAGCATAAAGCCGTTCATTGCCAATTGCGGATCATAACGCTCGCCTTCGTCGCGCATAAACGCATGTTGACCATTAAATTCGTGCCAAGTAAAGTTTAGATTGGCATCGCTTAATTGTTGGTTCACTTGCACGCGGCCTGCGGTGGGAATATGGCTATCTTGCTTGCCCCAAATCATCATTAATTCGCCTTTAATATCGGCTAGGCGCTGCATACTGTGTTGATTTGGCTGATTTGGGATAATATTAGTGTGTAAATCAGTCGCGTAAAAACAAGCGGTCGCTTTTACTTCGGGTTGCAATGCAGCGCGAAACGCCAAATGTCCACCAATACAAAATCCCATCGCGCCTACATTGCCGCTATACCAATCTTGGTCTGCAAGCCATTCAATTATGGCGCGGTTGTCTGCGTCATAGCCCTGCACATCTTTGGCGGCTTTGTCAGCATTGCCTTTGTCGCGGCCGGCATCGTCATAACCTAGCACTGTACCAATTGGATTAAGCTCGTGGAATACCTCTGGCACTATCACCGCATAACCTTGGCCTGCCATAAATCGCGCTGCGCGCTCAATTGGGCCTGTTTGCTGAAAAATCTCAGAATAAAATAAAATGGCAGCAACTGGTTTTAAGTGCGCGGGACGATGCACATAGGTGCGCATTACACCTGTGGGTGTGTTTAAATCGGCAATGTGAGATTGAATTAGCATAAATGTTGAATCGCAAAAAACACTATTTTACTAGCATTGGATGCTTTGTCACGCACAAAAATCAGCAAATTTTGAAATTAGGTTTACTAAAACAAAGATTAATCACGCTGATTAGAATTTTTTATAAATATGGTTGTCATTATTTGTCATGTTGTGAAAAATTTGTTGTAAAAAACCTGTTGTAAAAAAACCTGTTGTATAAATTTAGTGCTGTAAATGCTTAATATTAAAAGTGAAAGATTATAAATATGCGTTTAATTGTTGGCTTGCTTTCTATAATTACAGTTCATTGCGCCTTGGCGGCTGAGCTCAAAACACCAGATATTAATTATGATTTAGTGTACCAATTAAAGGCATCGGTTGTTAAAGTACACGTAACAACTAAATCGGGCGGTCATGGCGTGGGTACTGGTGTAGTGGTAGGCAAAGATCTTGTCGCCACCAATTGCCATGTGGTGGCAAATGCTGTTGGCGTACAAATTTCCAAATTTGGCGATAGTTTTAGGCCAGATGCCATGCGCGCCGATTGGAAACACGACGTGTGTGTGATGCGCTTTCAATACCTTGACATGAAACCTGTTGAGCTTGGCGACTCTGAACATTTAATATACGAGCAACCTATATTTTCAATTGGCTTTCCTGGCGGGCCGCCCAAGCCGATAACTACACCAGGCAAGATTAAAGCGTTATACGCGCTTGATGGTAGCCAAATTGTTCGCACCGACGCCTCATTTGTCATGGGCGCAAGCGGCAGCCCAGTTTTTAATAGTGCAGGCAAGTTAATCGCCCTTAGCACCGTTAAAAGTCCAGGACACAGCGCATATTTTTATAATGTGCCTGTTAAGTGGGTTAAAGCCTTAATTGATGCACCTGAATTAGCCGCTGCCGAGACAGTGTCGCTTAAATCTGATATTTTGCCTTTTTGGGATGCGCCAGATACCGAGCGTCCATTTTTTATGCGCGTGGTTTTACCTTATCAAAATTCAAAATGGGATGAGTTGCAAAAAACAGCGCTTGAATGGGTTAATAAAGAGCCAAAAAGTGAGGAGGCGCATTTTTATTTAGGGATTGCTTATGAGAATTTAAACAAAACGGAGGCTGCAAAAAATGAATTTGCAGAGGTGTTAACACTCCATCCACAACACCCCGCCGCTTTGCAAGAACTTGGATTAATGGCTAATAGGGCGGGCAATCTACCCGAATTATCGCGCTTAAAAGTAGCCATGCAACAAGCAGGTAGTGACGTGTTAGAAGAATTTAACGAGCTTATTAATCCAACACCAGAGTTAGCAGCAAACCCTGCGCCATAACAATTCTTTGAGAGCCTTTGATGACAACCAATCAACTAAAATATAACGCAAGCATGAAATACAGCGCTAGCATAAAAAAAAGTGTGCTCGCAGCTGTTATTTGCTTAATTTCAGCGCAAAGCCAAGCACAAGATAGTGCAGTTTTCCCCAGTGCAGAGCCAAGCGACGCGTTTTTATACCAACTTAAAGGGGCGTTAGTAAAAGTGACTAATGCCACCAAAACTGGCGGGCATGGTTATGGCACTGGTGTAGCAATAGATAAAGATCATGTGGTCACTAATTGCCACGTCATTCAAAATTCTAGCGGCATTAGCGCTTCTCACTGGGGCGAAGCGTTTGCACCAGTGGCGTTGCAAGCCGATTGGAAGCACGATATCTGTATTTTGCGCTTTGAATGGGCAAATTTTACGCCTGTAGTAATTGGTGATTCTGAAAGTTTGCAATATGAACAACCAGTAATTTCTATTTCAATGCCTAGCGATTCTCCTGCCCCTTACGTGGCACTGGGTAAAGTGAAAGCCTTATATGAGATGGATGGCGCGCATGTGATTCGCGCCTCGGCAGAGTTTGCAATTGGTGCCAGCGGCAGCCCAGTATTTGATTATAACGGCAACTTAATTGCAATCAGTACAGTTAAAAGCCCAGGGCATCGCGCATACTTTTATAATATGCCTGCTAAATGGGTAAAAGCATTGTTGCTAACACCTGAAGTTAAGCTAAATGCACCGCATGATTTGCCTTTTTGGGATGCGCCAGATGAGCAGCGGCCATTTTTTATGCGCGTTGTGTTGCCGTATCAAAATGCAAAATGGGCAGAACTTAAAACCGTAGTGCAAGAATGGTTGACTAAAGAGCCTGCAAGCGTAGAAGCCCTATTTTACGCAGCAGTAGCGGAACAAAATTTAGGTGATCTAAGCAAAGCAAATACCTATTTTCAGCAAGTGTTAAAATTGCATCCACAGCACAGCGCAACTTTAATACAGCTTGGTTTAATGGCCAATACTGCTGGCAAAACAGATGAA
>JAYTEL010000050.1:0-5642 GCA_043735225.1 Methylotenera sp.
GGACGACACTATAGAACACGCAATAGAACTCGAATTAGCGCAGCCCATGGCTTGCATGCCATCAGCCAAGCTGGGTAAGGCGCGCCGCATTGATGATGCACCAGGGCGTTATGTGGAGTTTTGTAAAAGTACATTTCCGAATCATTTAGATTTGCGCGGGCTTAAAATTGTGCTCGATTGCGCACATGGCGCAACTTACCATGTGGCGCCGCCCGTATTTCACGAGCTTGGCGCAGAGGTGATTGCCATTGGCAATAAGCCAAATGGTCTTAATATTAATTTAGATGCAGGTTCTACGCATCCACAAGCCTTACAAGCCGCGGTTGTAGCGCATAAAGCCGATCTAGGTATTGCGTTTGATGGCGACGGCGACCGCGTGATGATGGTGGACAGTACAGGCACATTGCTTGATGGCGACCAATTATTGTTTATTATTGCTAGCGGTTTGCACAGTAAAGGCGAGCTGCAAGGCGGCGTGGTGGGCACGTTAATGACCAATTTGGCAATGGAGCATGCGCTAGCGAAGCAAAAAATCCCGTTTGTGCGTGCAAAAGTAGGCGATAGATATGTGCTGGAGCAGCTTAATAAAACTGGCTGGCGCTTGGGCGGCGAAAACTCTGGCCATATTTTAACGCTGGATAAAACTACTAGTGGCGACGCGATTATTGCCGCCTTACAAGTATTGCACGCGCTAAAACTAAGCGGCAAAACATTAGAAACCTTAGGCAAAGAACTGGTTTTATACCCGCAAGTGCTAATCAATGTGGTGACCAATCAAAAGATTGATTTAGCCTCAGCCAATATTCAGGCCGCAGTTAAAATGGCTGAAACCACCTTAAATGGCGCTGGCCGCGTATTGCTGCGCGCATCTGGCACCGAGCCAAAAATCCGCGTGATGGTAGAGGGGCAAAATGCAACACTCGTGCAACAACTGGCCGCAGAAATTGCAGAGATAGTGAAAGCTGCTGCAAATTAATGCGCTTATTTTTTACAGCGCATTTTGAAATGCCACCTTAGTTTTTAAGTGCTAAATAATGAACACAACCGATTTAATTGGCTATATTTCAGCTTGTTTAACCACCATTTCTTTTGTGCCGCAGGTATTGCACTCGTTGAAAACGCGCGATTTATCAGGCGTATCACTACCCATGTATGGCCTATTTAGTGCGGGCGTTGCAGGTTGGGTTATTTACGGCTTTTATATTGCAAGCTTACCTATCATCATCGCCAATTCAATCACATTAATATTAGCGTGCTTGGTGCTTTATCTAAAAATTAAACATCGTTAAAACTATAATCAAAAACGCTATAAACAGTATTAACTGTTATTTATCAGTCGCTTATATACAAAAAACTCCACTTTTTGTCATTAAATAGTCATGTTTTGCTGACACAATTTCTACTTCAACAACATTAGTTGGAGAATTAAGTGTCAAGTAAAACGCGTCATACAATTGAAACTTATCTTGCAAATCATCTTGCAAATTATCTAATCCAAGTGCTTAAACTTGATAGCGCGCTTTGCGTTAGCGTAAGCCACACCAGCCAATATATGCTCATTCGTAACTGGTTTCGTTTAATCAGTCGCCTAGGCGATGGCGTGTTTTGGTACGCATTAATGGCGGCGATTTTATTAACGCAACAGCAAAGCGGCCTGTTGCCTGTCTTGCACATGGCGATAGTGGGTTTGACTGGCACGTTGTTGTATAAATGGTTAAAACGCAAAACGCATCGGCCGCGGCCAGCGCAAGTACATCAAGATGTTTGGGTGACAGGTAAGCCACTAGATTACTTTAGTTTTCCGTCGGGCCATACCCTGCATGCTGCGGTGTTTAGCGTGATTGCACTGTTTTATTACCCATATTTGGCATTTATATTAGTGCCGTTTGCCATGATGGTTGCAATGTCTCGCGTTGTTTTAGGCTTGCATTATCCAAGTGATGTATTGGCTGGCGGGACGATTGGCTATTTGCTCGCGCAACTGTCATTTCAATTGTTGTCTATACTTTACTAAATGATTTAGTTAATTGAGCTAGTTAATTTAAATAATAGAAATTGCTGATTTATTTAGCCAATTAATTTATTTAACCAGCTGATTTATATAACCAATTAATTTATTTAACAAGTTATCTTATTTTTATTTAGCGGCATAAAAATGAATGGGCGTTGCTAAACGCTTAATTAAATCTTGTAAACACTGCTCACGCCAAACCAACATTTCTGCAGCGCTAAAATGATTCAATTCTGGTTGCCAGTTGGGCCGATTGCCTTGCAATGATAGTTCAAAGTTAACCAGTGCATGGCTGGTTTTGCTCACATAATAATCACAGTTTTTTATAAACTCACCATCACTCATCTTAAGTGCCCACAACATGATTGTTGAAAGTTGTGTTACGCGCAGCAAACCATCGGCCCAAGCCAAAAATCGCAATTTGCGTTTGGCGTGCGCTGTGGTAACTTCAAAATAAGGCGCTATAAACTGGCTTAACACGCCTAAATTGCTTAAGATAAGATAATGCGGGCAATGAGCTACCTGTTTATTAAGATGCGCATCCATCGCCCATTCTGACGTTATATGCGCAGCAACGCTTTTACTTAGCAAGCTAATATGCGCCCATTTGGCTTCGTGAGCCGGCACAAAATGGTTATGTGCAATTACATCCACAAACAAGTGGCTGTTGTAACCGACGGCGATGGCTATTTCTTCATCGCTAATGGCGTTTTGCATCATTTGCTCTGCTTTTTGCCAATGGTGCGTGCTGTTAAACGCTTTTGCCACCACGGCTAAATCGGGTAAGCATGCACCTGCTAACACTAATTGCGGAAATCGCTTAATCGCTGCTTGAATTTTTGGGTCTAACATTGGTGTGGACAACAGTAATAACTGCGAAAAAAACAAGTGCGTATACAACCCCCAAGCATTTGCATCAATGGCATAAAAAATAAGCGGAAAGCCCCATAACAGCTTGATATAGCATTGTTTTATATGCGACTTTTTCATAAGCGTACTGTTACATGCAAGCATGAACAAAAGGTGACAAGCGCATGAACGTTTGATGAATTCGTGCAAAAAAATTCATATGATTGTCATATAAAAGCTTTAGCATGATTCAATAAAATATGAGTTAAACCCATGAAAATACCGCTAAGAATTTTATTGATCTCGGATGTTTATTTTCCGCGCGTCAACGGCGTATCCACCTCCATTCGCACCTTTACCGAGCAACTACAGCTGCTAGGACATACCGTGCATTTGATTGCGCCCGATTATGGCATTAAGACTATTGACGAAGCTTGGATAACCCGCGTGCCTGCGCGCAGTATTTATTTTGACCCCGAAGATAAGCTGATTAAATATGGCGAACTATTAAAGCTGTTACCTAGTTTAAAAACCCAACATTATGATCTTATACATATTCATACGCCATTTATTGCGCATTACGCAGGTTTAAAATTAGCCAAGTTGATGCAAATTCCTGTGGTGGAAACCTATCACACTTTTTTTGAGGATTATTTGCATCATTATTTGCCGTGGATTCCAAGCTTTGCTGCGCGCGGTTTGGCGCGTTTTATTTCTAAAAGGCAATGCAATCAGGTGGACGCAATTGTGGCGCCATCAAGGCCAATGCTAGACGTGCTGCGTACCTACGGCATTAACGCACAAGCTTCAGTCATTGCAACGGGTTTGCAAAAGCATAGTTTTAGTGAAGCCAATGGTGATGCGTTTAGGCGCCAATATAGTATTGCCCTAGAAAGGCCAATGTTATTGTATGTGGGACGCGTTGCGTTTGAAAAGAATATTCATTTTTTACTGAAAGTAGTAAAGCAGCTCAGTAAAATTATGCCAGAAGTGCTGTTGGTGATTGCTGGCGAAGGCCCAGCTGAAGCCAGTTTACGCGCGGCAGTTAGCGCGCTTGGTATCGCACAAAATGTGCAATTTATTGGCTATTTAGACCGCGAAAAACAATTAAATGCTTGCTATAAAGCGGCTGACATTTTCGTCTTTTCTTCTAAAAGTGAGACGCAAGGTTTGGTGCTGCTAGAAGCAATGGCGCAAGGCACACCAGTCGTGGCGATTGCCGAGCTTGGCACAGCGTCAATATTAATAGAGGGCGAGGGCGCGGTGATTGCGCCAGAAGACGAGCTAATATTTATGCAAAAGGTGCGCAGCTTGTTGTTGAACCCTGTGCATCGCCAACATTTAGGTGAGCGCGGACGCGCTTATGCGCAAAATAAATGGTCTGCTATAAGGCAAGCAGAGCGCATGGTGACATATTATGCTGATTTAATTAGTGCGAACGTCAAAATAAAACAGCCTGATATAGATCATCAGGCTGTTTTAAAAGAATTATAAAAGTTGCGGCATTTAATATTGTCTTGGCGCTTAAACCAGCCATTAATCTTTAGCCGTTTCTTCCATCTCTTCCATACTAATATGGCGCACGT
Organism: Methylotenera sp.; assembly: GCA_043735225.1. Classification (GTDB taxonomy): domain Bacteria; phylum Pseudomonadota; class Gammaproteobacteria; order Burkholderiales; family Methylophilaceae; genus Methylotenera_A. Next base: position 4,447 of record JAYTEL010000050.1, read on the forward strand.
CTTTGCCTTTAACCATGTAAACCACGTATTCTGAGATATTTTTTGCATGGTCGCCAATACGCTCTACCGCTTTCGCCAAAAATAACACTTCTAAGGAGATTGAAATGGTGCGCGGATCTTCCAACATAAAAGTGATTAATTGACGAATGGCCGCTTGATATTGCTCATCAACTTCTTCATCCATGTGGGCAATAGCAATTACTTTAGTTGCGTCTGAGCGCGCAAACGCGTCAAGCGCCATGTGCAACATGTTGCGCGCTGTGTTTGCCATGGCTTTAATTTCAACAAATCGTGGCGTTAGTTTTTGCGTACTTTCTGACGCTTTTAGTGCAAAACGTGCAATCTTTGTCGCTTCATCACCGATGCGTTCTAAATCGGTAATGGTTTTAATCATCATTAAAACCATACGCAAATCGCCCGCAGTTGGCTGGCGGCGCGCAATAATATGGCTACAATCTTCATCCACTTGCACTTCTAAGCCGTTAACCAAGTGATCCTTTTTAATCACGTTTTTGGCCAATTTTTGGTTGCCACTTATTAAAGATTCTAGCGCATCAATAATTTGCTGCTCAACCAATGCGCCCATTTCCAACACTTTGGCGCGCACCGCTTCAAGCTCAGCATCGTATTGTTTAAATATGTGTTCAGATAGCATTGTTAAATCCTTTTATTAGCCAAATTTGCCAGAAATATAATCTTCGGTCTCTTTACGGCTTGGGCGCGTAAAAATCGTGTTGGTATCATCATATTCCATCAGCTCACCCAGGTACATATAAGCCGTGTAATCAGATACGCGCGCGGCTTGTTGCATATTGTGCGTCACCACTAAAATAGTAATTTTTTGCTTCAGTTCACTCATTAATTCTTCAATATTGGCGGTGGCGATTGGGTCTAGCGCGCTGGTCGGCTCATCAAACAGCATAATTTCTGGATCGGTGGCAAGCGCGCGGGCAATGCACAAACGTTGCTGTTGGCCGCCCGATAAATTAAATGCTAAATCTTGCTGACGATCTTTTACTTCGTTCCACAGCGCGGCGCCGTTTAACGCTTCTTCTACTTTTTCGTCTAATTTGCGCTTATTGTTTTCACCGCGAACGCGCAAACCATAAGCAACGTTCTCATAAATACTTTTAGGAAAAGGATTTGGCTTTTGAAACACCATGCTAATGCGCATGCGCACTTCAATTGGATCAACA
>JAYTEL010000051.1:0-9146 GCA_043735225.1 Methylotenera sp.
CTGTACCGTCTTTTATCTAGTATGAAAATTCAGCACTTGATGATGCTTTTTTTGGTTACGCTTATCAAAACTAATCACCCGTATCGGTTGTTACTGCAATCGGGATAAACTTTTTACCCTCCCCCACTAGCAAAGCAAGTTTAGCTTATTTCATTAAGCGCATCGCGCTGGTGACGCAGTAATTGACTAAGCTCTTTCATCTGTAGCCTAAATCCACCTTTAAAAGCATTGTGCGAAGCTATGGCTTTGCCTGCAAGCGTTTGTGCGCCCGTGCTATGTTGCCACGGTTGCCATTGTCTGATTTTTTCAGCTTGTTGCGCTCGTTGTTCTGCTGTCCATTTTCTCGCCATCATTAACCCTTAATCTTAAGCAATATTGAGCTGGTCAATCGCTTGCATTACCCTATCAGTTTCCACTAGCGATTTAATGATTTTTTGGTAATGCAGAATATCCTCAAATCCTAATGTGCGACCTTTACGGTCTTTTAGCCATTTTTGTGCAGGTTGATAGCCACCGATATAAAACTCCCAAGCTAGCTGTGGTACACCCCCAAAATGCTGAGCGTCATTGATATACACCTTGTCATCATCATAACGCGGCTTAACAACTAGGTTGTTGCCGTTTTCAGGGTAGCTTGTAATGAGTTGATTGATTGCAGCGCCTTCTAGCAAGTGCAATTGTCGCAACTCGCTACCCAATGCGACCAATTGCCAAAATTGTTTAACGTCTGTTGGGTATGGCACGCGTGGAAAGTCAATTTTAAGAAACTCTTTGTAGGTTTCACGGTATGTTGGGCTGTGCAACACAGCGTAGATATAATCCAGCAAATCAATGGGAGCAAAAGTGTTGGGTTGGTCGGTTTCTTCAACAGTAAATATTATCCCTAAACCGTTAGCAATTGCTTCAATAACCTGCATATCTAAATTAGGGAAGCGAGTGGCTTCGGTTAATAAATCTGTGGCGTTTGGATAAAAATATAATGGTGCAACCAATGAACGGCCTTTGTTACTATATTGACTCCTGTTATCAACAAGGTTCTTAGAAACCTGAATATGTGTCCAGTCAGATGTTGATTGTCTTGGAAACATTAATACCAAATTTTCTTTATTCAATACATGCCTAAAATTAGCAAAAGCTGGCCTTCTTAAAACCTTAACTTGATAATCACAAAATCTGTAGTCAAAGGGTCGGTATTCAATTTTTGTGATGTTTTCATTTGGCTCAATAAAATCTGAAGCTAAAAATCTAACGAACCTTTCATCGTCCCCTGTCTCCACCCCTGTTGTTTTATTGTTGAATAAAACATCAAGTGAGATACCAGTTTTATATTGATTTTCCTGTGTAAAGTTTATTGAGGTAAAAAAATATTCTGGGGATTTTACTACTAACTGTTGCCATGGTAGATTAGACATAGACCCGTTATTTAATCCATCATATTTGACTTCGCGTTTTCCATAAAAACTGTGGTGAAATACTTTAGCCAAACTTTCCTTAGTCTTTTTACCTGTTTTAATAAATAGGTTAATACTTACACCCTGCATAATGTCAAAAACGTTTTCGTCTTTGCTGCCATCAGGTGCAGTTTCTTGCTTTTTTGCGTTACCGTGCAAGTCTAGTATGTAAATCTCATCAAAACTTTCTAGTAAGTTTTTACGCATTTGACGGTGTATTAAACCGTCTATAAAACTATTGTTGCTAATGTATGCAAGTACGCCTTCACCTTTTTTATCGATGAAGTGCTGGCCATAGCGTATAAATTTAATGTAATCATCAGAAAGCGGTTGAATGTTACGTTCATTCAATTCTTTTTTGTAATCCACTAGCAGCTTTAATATCCAATCACTTTTATTACTACTGCTTACTGAATAAGGCGGGTTGCCCATCACCACCATCACTGGTGCATCACGCTTAATACGATTAGCCTCATTTGCCTCTGTGCTTAACCAGCTTGCAAACAAAGTGCCAGTATCTGCATGATGTTCTTCTAGGCTATTGGTGAGATAAATGCGTAAACGCTCTGCATTGCCGTCTTGCTTGTAGCCAGTTTCTGTGAGTAGCATATCTAGCTTGAGATGCGCCATTGCGTAGCTAGTCATTAACAACTCAAAACCGTTTAAGCGTGGTATTAAATGTTCGCTTACATAGCCACTCCATGCACCTTGCATGCTCGCGAATTGCGTATCGTAAATATGGCGTATGGTTTGGGCTAAAAACGTACCTGTACCCGTTGCAGGGTCTAGTATTTGAACTCTGTGCAGCTCACGCTCACGTTTGACTAATTTGCCACTACCTGCCTCAACTGCTTCTATCGTGACTTTGGTTTTGCTTGTATCTGCAAGCCCCTGTGGCAGCTTAAAATGCGTTTTGAGTATGTCATCTACCGCTCGCACAATAAAGCTTACTACAGGCTCTGGCGTGTACCATACACCCCTAGATTTACGTAGTTTTGGGTCGTACTCACTTAAAAATGTTTCGTAAAAGTGAATAATCGGGTCGTGCTGCCGTGTGCTTTTACCAAAGTTATTCATCACACTGGAAACATCAGTGGCTAAGAAAATTTGCACTAATTCATCTACTAACCATACAAGGCGATTATCTAACTCGTAACCAGCAATATACTGAAAAAGCTTACGCAAGAATGGATTGCTTTGGGGTATGAGAGTGGCAGCTTCTTGTCTTGAGAATGTTGCTAATGTAGGGTCATGATAACGTGCTGCAAACAAACCATAAGCAATGGTTTGAGCGTATATATCAGCAAAGCTAGTGTTGTTGATGTCATGTATTAAAACACTTTTGAACGCTGCAACTTGACCTTGCAAGTCTGTGGATTTTTGGGCTTTGTCGTCTTCATCTAATGCCGATTTAATCACCTGAGCCATGAGTTTGGCTTTGGCAGCCATCATTTGCGCTAAGGTGCTAGATGACTTAATTGTTTGGGTTATCTGTAATGCAAAGTTTTCAATTAATGCTGTGAAGCGTTCGAAACTATCTGGCTGTGCATAGATTTTACCATTTTCAATTGTGGCGATTGAAACGCTATGCACAAGCGCACCGTTTTTGTAGAAATGAAACTCTAGATAGTCGGTAATAATTAGATTATTCAGTGCGGCTTTATAACGGTCAAACTGTTCTTTGTGCGCTTTATCACCCAGCTTAACGCCAACGTCTTTGGCTTCAATATAACCAATAGGAATGTCTTTGCGGGTTAGGATGTAATCAGGTGCGCCACATTCAATGCGCTTAGGTTCATTGGTCACTGCCACATCTTTTAGTAAGCTGGTAAGTAGCTTCTGCAAGTCACCGCGATAGCTGTGTTCTGTGCATTTACCTGTATTGAAAAGTGAGCTTACATTACCAATATATTGTTGAATATTCATGGTGCGCTTAATGACTATTAATTATTAACCAAATCTTATCACTATACACATGGTATCTAATAATTTACGATGTACGCACTCTTTCTGATCGGCTAAAATTGGTTTGATTAGCCTCAGTTAATAGTTCGTTTGGTTGATGTTCAATTTCTCTCGCGTGCGCGGGTGCGCGCGTACTGGTCTCTTTATTCATTTGGCCATTATTAATTTGCTGATTGCCATTGCTAATATTGGCTTGCTTTACAAATGTTGCTTGTTTAGGATATTTTAATTCTACCAAGGCTTGAATAGTGGCACGGCTTTGCGCTTGTGCTTTTAAGGCCAAGTTAAATATGGCGGTGTATTGTGGCAAGCCAGTTTGATTAACCGCTTTGCGGCCTAAGCTTACAAACATGGTTTGCAGCGAATTAGCTTGGCTAACAAGCATCGCTTCTATTGATGTCATGTCATTTGCCTGCACTTCGGCTATTTGTTGCTTTGCACCATTAACAATATGCATTAAGGTTACATCAGAAAAAATATTATCAAAAAATGGTTCTGCTAGTGCGGCATTTAACAAATTGGCCGAAACTGCAAACTCATTCATGCGCTTGGTTTTTTGTGCTTGCGTTTTGGCTTTTAATTCTAAGGTATTTTTAGCATCTTTTTTTGTTGTCATGTTATGTTTTCTCTTTCAATAAAAAATAGTCCCTATATGGTATATATATAAAGGTGTACGCATACGGGGTACAAAACGATATAAATTTTGCTTGAAGATTGTCCAGCAAAGTTTTATAAGATTTATGCTTAATAAGCTGTACCCCCATAGAAGGGCAGTTATGCAGTTTGTACCCCTACAGAGGGGCAGGCTTTTTAATTTAGGCCGCACGTTTTGCTCTTTCCATTATTTGCTTGGTTAAGTTTGCATCGTCTTTTGCCTGCTTGGCTTTTTGCAGCGTTTTAATATCGGGTACTGGCTCATGCTTGCGCCATAGGCTTTTTGGTGTGCTTGTTGCTGCAATATCCAATTTGCCTTTGCACTCATCTACTGCATAAAAAGTAAACGCAAATAAGCTGCATTGGTGTCGACCACCTTGCCTGCTAATTTCAATTAACCCAGCCTTTAGCAACTCTTTAATGGCGCGGCTAAGCGTACCTTTTGAACACCAGCCACGTTTTTGCAAAATGCTATAAGGTGCGCATAAATCGCCATTATTATTGCCTTTGTACTGACTTAATAAATCAACCAATAATTTAGTGCCATAGGCCGATAAGTTGATGACGGCTTGACTAGCTAACACGCAATGATAAAAAGAGACGAAGCCGCCAGCCTCGCCCCTTTCGGCGTTATATTTACTTTTACGCCTTGCCATACGTTAGCTTATAAGCTGCGATAAAAAACTAATCACGCAAACAAGCTCGGTTTTACTTAAAACCTGCAAGCTGTGTGCAATTGCATGACTATTAGCCTTTATACAAAGCTGTAGGGCTTGATTAATTAAGTCTAGGTGGCTCATAGTGTCACCTCGCTATTTATAACGCTTGGCTGATTGTTTGTAAGTGGCTGCGAATGGCGCAACACATACTTGGCTACCCCTTTGTGGGATATATTGTCAGGCGTTTCTTGTCGCACAATCTCAGTGTGAATATCATGTCCTAGATTACGTAACTCAAAAATGCGTGGTGCAGGTTGCATAATGCCTAAATCATGGCGCAAACTGATTGTAGTTTGTGGTGCAATTTTTAATGCTTGCAAAATAATTGCACGTTGGTTAGTAGCTGTTGTATTATTTGCGTTGAGTAATTTGCTTAACTCACTAGGGGCGGTGTCAGATACCGCCCCTTTCTTTTGCGTGTCGTCGGTGTAGTTTGCCATGATTAAGCACCCGCTTTTGCAGTTTGTGCGTCAATCCAGGCATCTATATCACTAGCCAACCAAGCAACTGAACGCTCGCCATTGGCATATGGTTTAGGGAATTTGCCATCTTTAATGGCTTTGTAAATTGCGCTGCGTGATTTTGCCGTTTTAGTACAAACTACTGGCAGTTTGATGAATTGCTTAGTGGGTGTTACGTTTTGTATTTGCATATCTTAAAGTCCTTTTAAACACCAATGCGGCGCATCGGATTAAGCAGAACTTTAAAATTTATTTAATTTAGAGAAAATAGAAAGGTATTTGCCCTTAAGGGTGTCGTTGCCCTAAAACCCTTACAGTTATTGGTTGGTAGGGTGTTGCTATTTGTCTGCCTTACGTCCTGTTTTTGCCCACTTTGGCCGAATAATTGTTGCACCTTTTTCTGCCAATGTTTCTGTAAATCCTTTACCTACTAGCCACGTTGCCACTGTTGAATTGAGTGGATGCGTACTGACGTCATTATGATCTGCGTTTCCCCAAAATTTTGTTGATGCTTGGTTAAGAAACGATAAATTTTCAGAAACATTGGCATGAGCTGCTTTATCTTTTACTGGTCTCAAAGGTGTTATTGAAATTTCAAAACCTTCCATTACAATTTTCTCAAATTCCATAGGCACTAATGGTGAAAAGTTAAGTTCTCGGTCGCCGTCTCGCTCATTTAGTATGTGCAAAAACCATGTAGCATAAGCATTGTTAAATTTTTCCTCAAAATCATTTTTCCAAACAAAACATGCAGCTGGTAATAGCTTGATTGATTCGACTATCCAAGTTACGTAACCCTCATCATCATTGAGCTGATTTCTGCTAAGCGTACTACTTAAGTTTTTATTTACGGCGTAAACATTATCCCATTCTTTAGGCAAAATTTTGACGTACTCATCATTTTCAGAAATGTTGTATGCGTAAAGATCATTAATCTTAATTGGCATTTCTTGGTGAGCCAATGTAAGTAATAGTTTATCAGGCGAAATTTTCCACCCTGAAATATAAGGTATTGCGCGAATAGGTACTGCGTCTTGATTATTAATGCGAATGATTGTTTTCATAAAACTTTACAGAAAAAACAAAAATTACTTAAAGATTAATAACCACTGCTAGATTCTGGCTTTTTATCGTAATTATTGCTAACGCCATCATTGTCATTATCGTATGAGCCATAAGATGAGTTGCCTTTGTTGGTTGCACCAGGTGAGCTATATTCATCACGCTGATTGCCGCCGTTACTTTTAGATCCATTATTATTAGCACGGTTGCCATCAGGGCTGCTACGTGTATAACCTTGCACATAAGTGCCATCAGAACGCGTGTAACCTTTCACGCTTTTATCTGCAAGCGCACTAGTTGATAAAATAATTGATAAAACGGTAATAATATATTTCATAATAACTCCTAAAAAAGTCAAGTTGGCGGCATTGTCGTTGCCGTTTTAACGGTAAAATTTTAATATTTATGACAAAAATTCATTTTTATCATAAATATTTTCAGTTTCATCATCTATTAAAGATTGGCAACTTTTTGGCAGCGAATTGTAAACTTCGGAATAAAAAACTTCATTTTTGTCAGAATCTATATGCTGACCTATTACTATGCCTACAACAAAAATCACAAAATAAAATAACCAAGTTTCATATTTTTTTGCCACATTTTTGTTTGTCATGTAATCTTATTATTTGATACATTCAACCAACACTGTATAACGTGTGGCAATACTCATCACATTTGCAGTAGATAGATTTTTATTAGATGCCGCTGTTTTATATTTCACTAGATTAGCTTCTAAAAAGCCCTTCAATACCAAAGGCGAGATGGCAAAATTAATGTTCTGTGGTATGTCGCCATTCATTGATGCAATTGCCACCGCATTTAACTTACTTACTATTACGCCTACCACATTGCCAGAAGCATCAACCAGTGGTCCGCCGCTGTTGCCTGGTTGCACAGGTGCGCTTATTTGAATAAAGCGAGAATCGTTTTGCATACCTGCTAACGCACTCACGTTACCCGATGTAATTTGCGCGCCGCTCGCTAACAAGCCGTGTAATGGGTAACCCACCGCATTAATTTCATCGCCTTGACGCAAATTACCTGTACGTAGAAATGCTACAGAGTTATTAAAATTTGTGTTGAGCAAAGCTAAATCATTAGTCTTGTCCATAGAGTGCAAAGTAGCAAGCTTACCATTTACTTTTAAAACTGAGCACCCATCTACCACATGTACGTTAGTGATTATTTGATTTGGGCTTACTGCAAAGCCTGTTCCACTGGATTTTTCACCATCATCTTGTGGCTTATTTTTGTCACGTTCTACATTATCTTCATTACCATCTCGTAAACCTATCTTTGCTACTTGCTCTGCAGTTTTTGGCCGCCAATTTCTAGCCTCTGCTTGTGCCTGCGCGCGCTGTTGAGGATTTAGAAGCTTCTCAACAACAACTATATTTTGATTTGCCTTTTCAGCTCCTTTAGCCCCCGCTAATAACCACCAAAAATATGCATGCATATCATTTTTAGAAGTGCCTATGTCCTTATAATAAATGGTAGCAAGATTGTTCTGAGCTTCAGAATAACCTTGTTCTGCAGCTTTACGATACCATATTAGTGCCTGTTTATCATCTTTAATCAGCCCTTGACCATTACTGTAAAAAAGCCCCAAGCTGTACTGCGCTTCAAGGTTATTTTGCTCTGCGGCTTTGCGAAACCAAGATGCTGCTTGCACCTCATCTTTAATTACACCCCGTCCAGCGCCATACATATAAGCTAAATTAAATTGCGCGCCAATATGGCCCTTTTCTGCAGCCTTGCTGTACCAAAGTATTGCGTGCTGCTCATCTTTAATAACACCTAGACCATTTTCATATAAAAGTCCTAAACCATAGTGCACTCTTGGATTGTCCTGCTTTGAAAGCAAACTTAATTCTCGAAATGCTGTTATAAAATCTTTACGATTATAAGCATCAAGTGACTCATCAAAACCAGCCCAAGCAATCGGATTAAATCCAAAGCAAAAAAATGAAAGCACAACAAATAAAAGTAGTTTTTGATGATTCTTTTGCATTTGCAAACCTTTAAATATTAGTATTAAATTTGATTAATATTAAATATTGCCAAAAACGATTAATTTCATTTAAAAATACAATTAAACTGTGTTTGTTAATAATACCGTCGTAATAACTTAGCAAATCATTTGTTAAATTGTAACCACTTCAAAACCTAATTGCTTTGCACTGGCGGCTTGCGCCATATCTAGCGTTGCAAACGCTTTTACCTCACATTGCATGGCCACGCCTAAATGCAACGCATCGCCAGCACGGGTGTTGGAGTATTGGTACGTTAGCTTGCCCGCTTTGGCGAAAGTTTCACGCGCAATTGGCATCAATTTTATGCCACCATTATTGATTAAATGTTCAAATTGGTGCAGGGTTGCTTTAACGTCTTTATCGCGTAACTGGCCAATGCGTTGCTTTAATGTAATTGCGCTGTAAAACTCGGTTACCAGCCAATCACCACTCATTGGGGCAAGCGTCAATGCATTAAACCAATCTTTACAGGCTTGCGTTTTTGGCTCGTCTGTTAGCATGGCAACGATGACGCTGGTATCAACGTACATAGTTAATAGCGCGCATCGTTACGCATGGTTTCTATAACCGAGCTGCCTTTGGGTAATTTTTTGGTGTGTGCGTCTAGTTGCTGCATAAAGGCGGCTTTATCAAACACTTTTGCAGGCGTTAGCACTAGCTCGCCTTGATTGTTTAACGTTAAATCTACGCTATCGCCATCGGCAATATGCAGTTTTTTAGTGATAGCACTAGGCAAGCGCACCGCTAAACTGTTACCCCATTTTGCTATTTGTAATTGCATGATGCACCTCTAATGTATAT
>JAYTEL010000052.1:0-17106 GCA_043735225.1 Methylotenera sp.
TGGGCTTATTCGGTGTAGCTGGTTTTTACTGGTATTTAGGCGCAGAAAATGCAACTAACCTAGACCCACTAATTGGCTTTGCTTTTGGCTCGTCTCTCATCTCAATTTTTGCGCGTTTGGGCGGTGGCATCTTTACTAAAGGGGCGGACGTTGGCGCGGATTTGGTTGGTAAGGTTGAAGCGGGTATTCCAGAAGATGATCCGCGTAATCCTGCCGTAATTGCCGATAACGTGGGAGATAACGTGGGCGACTGCGCAGGCATGGCGGCCGATTTGTTTGAAACGTACGCAGTAACATTGATTGCAACCATGGTGCTCGGGCACTTGCTGATAAGTAATGCAGGCCCTAATGGGGTGTTGTACCCTTTAATATTGGGCGCAGTATCCATTGTGGCTTCTATTATTGGATGTTTTTTTGTTAAAGCCACGCCAACCATGAAAAACGTGATGCCAGCCTTGTATAAAGGTTTGGCAGTTGCAGGTATTCTTTCATTAATTGCGTTTTACTTTGTTACCATGAAAATGTTTCCAGAAGGCTTGGTTGCGGGTGGTTTAAGTATTTCTGCCAACCAACTATTTGGCGCTTGCGCAGTAGGTTTGGTGTTAACAGCGGCGCTAGTATGGATTACCGAATACTACACAGGCACGCAGTACGCGCCTGTGCAGCATGTGGCTCGCGCATCGACTACTGGCCACGCAACCAACATTATTGCAGGCATTGGTATTTCAATGAAATCAACCGCTTGGCCTGTTTTATCAGTATGTCTGGCCATTTGGACAGCGTTTCATTTAGGTGGCTTATACGGCATTGCAGTTGCGGCAACATCCATGTTAAGCATGGCAGGCATTGTGGTTGCGCTAGACGCTTACGGCCCAATTACTGATAACGCGGGCGGCATCGCCGAAATGGCTGGTTTACCTAAAGAGGTGCGTGATGTAACTGACCCGCTTGATGCAGTTGGCAACACCACTAAAGCTGTAACTAAGGGCTACGCAATTGGCTCGGCTGGCTTGGCAGCGTTGGTATTATTTGCCGATTACACGCACAAATTATCAGGCGCAGGCATTGATGTTAAGTTCGATTTAAGCGACCCAATGGTGATTATTGGCTTATTTATCGGCGGGTTGATTCCATTTCTATTCGCTGCCATGGCGATGGAAGCGGTTGGTCGTGCGGCTGGTGCGGTGGTGGAAGAAGTACGTCGCCAGTTTCGCGAAATAAAAGGCATTATGGAAGGCACTGCTAAGCCAGAATACGGCAAAGCGGTTGATATGCTGACCACAGCAGCTATTAAAGAAATGTTGATTCCGTCATTATTACCAGTGGCTGTGCCAATTGCTGTTGGCTTACTGCTGGGCCCGGTGGCGCTTGGCGGTTTATTAATGGGCACAATTGTGACGGGTTTATTCGTGGCAATCTCTATGTGTACAGGCGGCGGCGCATGGGATAATGCTAAAAAGTATATCGAAGATGGTCACCACGGCGGTAAAGGCTCAGACGCACATAAAGCAGCTGTTACAGGCGATACTGTGGGCGACCCGTATAAAGATACGGCTGGACCTGCAGTAAACCCGCTGATTAAAATTATTAATATTGTGGCGCTGTTGATTGTGCCATTGTTGCATATGTAAAATTGCAATTGATGTAATAAAAAAGGCAACTCAGTAATTATTACTCAGTTGCCTTTTTTTATTGCACTTGCATCTCTACTGGTTGTCTGTAAATTATCGAATTGTTCTTAAAAAAATTTGATTTCATTCCCGTTAAAGGTCACATGCAAAGACATACTGAAAACCATCGTCTGCACCGTATTGGCTGGCTACGTGCAGCCGTATTAGGGGCTAACGACGGTATTATCTCTACCGCCAGCCTCATTATCGGCGTGGCTTCGGCGCATATGGCGCACCATGAGATTTTGTTAACAGGAGCGGCAGGATTGGTCGCTGGCACAATGGCAATGGCGGCGGGTGAATACGTCTCGGTAAGCTCGCAATCTGACACCGAATCAGCAGATATGGTGCGTGAAAAAAAAGAACTGGAAACTGATTTTGAACATGAGCTGAGCGAGCTAGCAGGAATTTATGTTGGGCGCGGTTTAACGCCAGATTTAGCACATGAAGTCGCATTGCAGTTAACAGCGCATGACGCAATTGGCGCGCACATGCGTGATGAATTAGGCGTTAACATAATACTGACGGCGGCACCTATTCAGGCTGCACTGGCATCAGCAAGCGCTTTTGCCACCGGTGCGGCGCTGCCTTTGCTGATTGCTTTTGTTATGCAGGGCGAGCATTTAGTTAAATCTGTGGCTATCACATCATTGATCTTTTTAGCTTTATTGGGTGCATTGGCTGCAAAAGTGGGTGGTGCAAATGTTTGGCTTGGGGCAATACGTGTAGCTTTTTGGGGCGCACTGGCAATGGCGGCAACGACTGTTGTGGGCAGTTTATTTGGCGTGGCGGTAGCATAGATCTAACTGTACAGTTTTAGCCAACAAAAAAGCGCAAAATATTGCGCTTTTTCTAAATCAAAATAATACCTAAAAAGCTGGTTTTACTTCTGCTTCGTTATATCGTTTCACGCCGTCCATAATCTCTTTATGCGCTTCATCGATATCTACCCAGCCTTCAATTTTTACCCATTTGCCTTTGTCTAAATCTTTGTAATGCTCAAAAAAGTGGGCAATCATTTCTAAACGCCAAGGTGAAACGTCTTTATAGGTTTTTTGGTAGGCGTATAAGCCACAGACTTTTTCAATTGGCACCGCCAGCAATTTACCGTCGCCACCTGCTTCATCGGTCATTTGTAACATGCCAAGTGCACGGCAGCGCACCACCACGCCTGGCAGTAGCGGCACTGGCGTTATCACCAGCACATCGACAGGGTCGCCGTCATCGGCCAAGGTGTGCGGAATATAGCCATAATTACACGGATATTGCATGGACGTGCCCATAAAGCGATCGACGAATAGTGCGCCAGTGTCTTTATCCACTTCGTATTTTACAGGGTCGCCCTGCATAGGAATTTCGATGATGACGTTAAAATCGTGTGGAAGGTTTTTGCCAGATGGCACAAGGTTTAATGACATACTAATAAATTGCCTGTTGTTTTAAAATATGAATTATAGGCGAAACTTGTTGCAATTTTATTGCTAAAATTTTATTTAGAATTTAATTTGCAATATTAAATTGGTTTTTTTAAAATTTTTGCTAATTTTTAACCAAGCTATCCCATATTTTTTTAAGTAATACTGCAACAATTACGAGCGCCAAACCCAGCACGGTAATTAAGCCCAAATGCATTTTAACGACTGGAATATTGCCAAAAAAGTAGCCTGCCAATACGCAAAGCAACACCCAAATAACCGATCCAGACGCTGTTGCACGGGCAAATTTATTAAAATTCATTTTAGTAACCCCCGCTAAAAATGGCGCCAATGTGCGAATAACGGGTATAAATAGGGAGATTAAAAAACTTTTTTCGCCATTTTTTTCAAAAAAAGCGTGTGTTTTATCCAGCGCGTTTTGTTTTGGCCATTTTAGATATTCCACAAAAAACTTTTGCCCCACCGTGCCGCCCAGCCAATAGCCTGATAAATTACCCAAAAACGCAGCTAATATGAGTAAAAACAATAACAACAAAACATTAAGGCCGGCAGCCGCCCAAGCAGCGCCGCACACAAATAATAAGGGATTACTTGGCAGAAAAAAGAAGGGCAATATGCCAATTTGCAAATAAATAAGCGCAAATAAAATCAAATAAACCAAGCCAGCATGCAGTGCAATTAACGCTGGTAAATGCTTATCAAAATCTAAAATCATTTGCCAAATTTGCATTACATTTTCCCCTGTTTATGTCTTTAACCTGCAAGCGGTAATAACCTCTTGCGGCGTTAATTTAAGCGCCTAGTATAACAGTAAGGGGATAATTACCACTTCATCTAATTGGCCAATAACGGGTAGAAAATCTGGGATTAAATCAAAAGGCATCACAAGATAGCCAATTGCAAGCCATAACAGAGCTTTAGCAAATGTTGGCGTTTGTGGATGTTGTTCCAAGCGTTTGTAAAAAGCAAACTCAGCTTTTAACTTTGCTGCAATTTGACTTAATTGATCGCGCAAGCCCATTAATATAAGCCCATTGTTAAATGATCTTGCTACCCGTTAACTTTTCAAATGCTTCTAAATATTTTGCGCTTGTTTTGTCTGCAACTTCATCTGGCAAAGCGGGTGCGGGCGGCGCTTTGTTCCAACCAATACTCTCTAACCAATCGCGCACATATTGTTTATCAAAACTCGGCGGGTTGCTGCCAATTTTATACGTGTCGCTTGGCCAAAATCGTGATGAATCGGGCGTTAATACCTCGTCCATCACATGCAAAACGCCATTATTATCTAGGCCAAACTCAAACTTAGTATCAGCAATGATAATGCCTTTTGTTAACGCGTATTCTGCCGCTTCAGTGTAGAGCTTAATCGCGACTATTGCCACCTGCGCAGTCAGGTCTTTGCCAATTAAAGCTTCAACCTGCGCAATACTAATATTCTCATCATGCTCACCCGCCGCAGCTTTAGATGATGGCGTGAATAGCGGTTGCGGCAATTTTTGTGCTAACCGCAAACCTGCTGGTAACTTAATGCCACAAACCGTGCCGTTGGCTTGATACTCTTTCCAACCGCTGCCCACTAAATAGCCACGCACAATGGCTTCAATCGGGAGGGCTTTTAGCTTTTTTACCACCACAGCGCGACTTAACTTTCCTGCGCCTAATTGCGCTTTATCCGCTTCGTTATTCACCACCGATTCTGGCGCAATACCCGTTAAGTGATTGGGCACAATATGGGCAAGTTTATCAAACCAAAAATTGGCCATTTGCGTTAGCATCGCGCCTTTGTTGGCGATACCTGTGGGCAAAATTACGTCAAATGCAGAAAGCCTGTCTGTACTCACCAGCAACATGGTCGCATCGTCAATGGCATAAATATCGCGCACTTTACCTTGGTGGATTAGATTTAAGCTGGTAATGGCCGTTTTTAACAGAGGTTCATTCATGGTAATAGTTGGATAATTAAGAGTGCTAAGTATAGTTTGTGAAAGTCGTTGCTGCTCATTTTTAAGACTTTGTTTAAGTTGTTAATATTCAAGTTGTTAATATTTAAGTTTCTCTATGCTCGCCAATTTTGATAATTTTAAGCGTGTTTGTGCCGCCAGCGCTGCCAATTGGTTCACCAAAGGTTAACAACACCGTGTCATTAGCTTCTACCGCGTGATTAGCTAAAAGTACTTGTTCCATCTCGCGTAAAATTTCATCTCTATTTTTACCGCTTTGCTCTATTGGGTAAGCAAACACATTACGATGCAAGGTTAGTTTACGCCGCGCCACTTTATTAGGCGATAGCGCATAAATTGGTATGCTGCTGTCAGCGCGTGACAACCACTGCGCGGCGCTGCCAGATTGTGTAAGCGCGGCGATTACCTTTACATTAAAACTGTGTGCAGTAAAAATCGCGGCGGCGGCAATTGCTTCGTCTGTTTGTTGTAACCGCTGCGGGCGCCGATTAATATGATGCAAACTTTCATATTCTTTTTCTGCCTCAATGCACACACGGTGTACCGCTAAAACGGTTTGTATGGGATATTGTCCTGCGGCTGTTTCGGCAGATAGCATAACCGCATCGGTGCCGTCCAACACGGCATTGGCAACATCAGATACCTCTGCCCGGGTTGGAATCGGGCTATTAATCATCGATTCCATCATTTGCGTCGCGGTAATCACCAGTTTGTTTTGCGCACGCGCCATGCGAATCATGCGCTTTTGTAAGCCAGGCACAGCAGCATCGCCCACTTCAACGCCTAAATCGCCGCGCGCAACCATAATTGCGTCAGATGCTTGAATAATGGCTTCAAGATTAACAATGGCTTCTGCACGTTCAATTTTTGCAATAATACTGGCTGTACCGCCTGCTTTTTTAACCAAACTTTTTGCCAGCATCACGTCTTTCTCGTCCCGTGGAAAGGAAATTGCGATGTAATCTGCCTCAAGCGCAACCGCAGTTTTAATATCTTCAATATCTTTGTCGGTTAGCGCATTTGCGCTTAGGCCACCGCCTTGTAAATTGATGCCTTTATTGTTGGATAGCACGCCATCCGTCATCACCACGCAGTGAATTTGATTGCCGCGTACGCAATCCACTTTTAGCTCCATGCGCCCATCGTCTAGCAAAAGTAAAGTACCCGCAGCAACCTGCTGCGGTAAATCGGTGTAATCTAAGCCCACTTGATATTGATCGCCCAGTATGCAATTGGCATCTAACACAAATAAATCACCCGTTTTTAAGGTGATTTTACCCATCTCAAACTTACCAATACGAATTTTTGGCCCTTGCAAATCGCACAATACGCCAATAGGGCGATTAAGTTTTGCGGCAATTTTGCGTACAATATCAGCACGATTTATATGATCTTGCGCGCTACCGTGCGAGAAATTAAGCCGCACCACATCGACACCTGCCGTAATCAAACGCGCAATCATATCCTCGCTACTTGAAGCTGGGCCTAGTGTTGCAACAATTTTAGTTTTACGAAGTGTCATTTTTTTAACTTTTTAACCTTATTTATATTTTTTAACAAACAATTTATTATCTAATTAAAAAAGGGGCTGCTGCCCCTTTTTTCTGCATTTGGCTGTTGCGTATATTAACTTGCTGCGCGACTTTCTAAAATTTCTATTGCAGGTAATTTTTTTCCTTCTAAAAACTCTAAAAATGCACCGCCAGCGGTAGAAATATAATTAATTTTATCCTCAATGCCATACTTTTGTATCGCTGCAATGGTGTCGCCGCCACCAGCCAACGTAAACGCTTTACTATTAGCAATAGCGTGTGCAATGGTTTTAGTGCCTTCGCCAAACTGGTCAAACTCAAACACACCAACTGGGCCGTTCCAAACAACTGTACCAGCATTTTTGATGATTTCTGCCAGCTCACCCGCTGACTTTTCGCCAATATCAAAAATCATATCGTCAACTGCCACAAAAGCCGCGTCTTTCTTAATTGCAGGCTCATTCGCATCAAATTTTTTGCCGCACACCACATCAATCGCTATTGGCACTGCCGCGCCCCGCGCCGCCATTTTATCCATTAACATTTTAGCAACTGGCACTAAATCTGCCTCAACAAGTGATTTGCCCACTTCAAACCCAGCTGCTTTTAAAAAAGTATTGGCAATGCCACCGCCAACGACTAATTGATCCACTTTATCGGCAAGATTTGTTAAAACGTTAATTTTACCCGACACTTTACTACCGCCAACAATGGCTACCATAGGCCGTTTAGGATTTAAAAAAGCTTTGGTGAGCGCCTCAAGTTCTTGCGCTACAAGTAAACCCGCGCAAGCAATCGGTGCGTATTTGGCAATGCCATGCGTACTCGCCTCAGCGCGGTGCGCGGTGCCAAACGCATCCATTACAAACACGTCGCAAAGGGCAGCGTATTTTTTGGCAAGTGCGTCATCATTTTTCTTTTCTCCCGCATTAAACCGGCAGTTTTCTAATAATATTAACTCGCCATTTTGAATGTTTAAACTGCCTGCAGGCGATTCAGCACTGAGCCAATTTTTAACTAATCGCACAGTTTTTCCAAGTTTTTTTGACATCACATCCGCCACTGGTTGTAGCGAATTTTCTTCAGAATAATTACCTTCTTCTGGACGACCTAAATGCGAAGTCACCATGACTTTTGCGCCATGTTGAAGTGCGTATTCAATCGTCGCCATGCTGGCTATAATGCGCGCATCAGATGTGACTTTGCCATTACTCACTGGCACGTTAAGGTCAGCGCGTATAAATACCCGCTTGCCAGTTAAGTCTAAATCGGTGATTTTGATAAATTTCATGTTGATATTTTCTTTATTGGCTCAATTTATTTTGATACGTGTTGTACTAATCTTAAAAGATTGCAGGTATAACCATATTCATTATCATACCAACCCACCACTTTTACAAAAGTGCTATCCAACATAATGCCTGCGCCCGCATCAAAAACCCCTGCAGCAGGCGAGGTGCGAAAATCAGTAGAAACCACTTTTTCATCGGTATAACCAAGCACACCTTTCATCTCACCATTGGCAGCTGTTTTCATGGCATCGCAAATTGCTTCATAGCTAGTTTCAGTAATTAATTCCACCGTTAAATCAACTACCGAAACATCGGCGCTTGGGACGCGTAGCGCCATGCCAGTTAATTTTTTATTAAGCGCAGGGATAATTTTACCTACCGCTTTAGCCGCGCCAGTGCTGGAGGGGATGATATTTTCAAATACGCTACGGCCGCCGCGCCAGTCTTTTTTGCTAGGGCCATCAACCGTTAATTGTGATGCAGTAGCCGCATGTACGGTAGTCATTAAGCCACGTTTAATGCCAAAACTGTCATGCAATACTTTGGCGAGCGGCGCAAGCGCATTGGTTGTGCAAGATGCGGCAGAAACAATTGCCTCATTTTTATATTCTGCGTGATTTACGCCATATACAAACATTGGCGTATCATCCTTGCCTGGCGCGGATTGCACGACTTTTTTTGCGCCGTTGTTAATATGCGGTTGACAAGTTTCTACTGTTAAAAACGCGCCTGTGGATTCCACCACAATATCCGTGCCGCTGGCAGTCCAATTAATATTGGCAGGATCGCGCTCGGCCGTGATGTGAATTTGCTTGCCATTAACCACTAATTTGCCATTATCAGCTGCAAGTTTGGCATTAAAACGGCCATGCACAGAATCGTATTTAAGCATATACATCATGTAATCAATATCATACGAGCTATTAATCGCCACCACTTCAATATTGCTGAATTCAGCCTCGTTAATAACCGCGCGCAATACCATACGCCCAATGCGACCAAAACCGTTTATGCCTATCTTAATTGCCATGTTGAAAGTTCCTTAATATCATTTAATAAGTCTATTTTACCAATAAAAAGAGCCTCAAATAGAGGCTCCTTTTACATCGTATTAATTAATTAAAGTACCGATTTAGCAACGGCAACAACATTTTCTACCGTAAAGCCAAAGTGTTTCATTAATACGCCACCTGGCGCTGATTCACCAAATGTGTCGATACCAACAACAGCGCCTTCTAGGCCAACATATTTGCGCCAAAAATCTGGGTGCGCCGCTTCAATCGCCACGCGTTTAACGCCAGCTGTTAATACGCTATCTTTGTAGGCTTGATCTTGGCGATCAAAAACATTGGTGCTAGGCATTGAAACCACACGGATTTTTTTGCCTGCAGCTGTCAACTCTGCCGCAGCTTTCACGGCTAAATCTAACTCAGAACCATTGGCAATAAAGATTAAATCGGCTTTACCAGCACAATCGCTCATCACATAGCCGCCCTTGCGAATGCCTGCAAAGTCGCTTGCATTGTGCTTAATGCTAGCCATATTTTGGCGGCTTAATACCAAACTTGATGGACCTTCATGACGCTCTACCGCCGCAACCCAAGCAACCGTAGTTTCTGTTGCACTACCCGGGCGCCAAACATCCATACGCGGAATATAGCGTAAGCCAGACGTGTTTTCAACTGGTTGGTGGGTTGGACCATCTTCGCCTTGGCCGATTGAGTCATGCGTTAAAACAAAGATCACGCGTTGATGCATAAGCGCCGCCATACGCATGCCACTTTTCATGTAATCGCTAAACATGTGAAACGTGCCGCCAAATGGCAATAAACCACCGTGCAATGCTACGCCGTTCATAATGGCCGCCATGCCAAACTCGCGCACGCCGTAAGAAATATAATTGCCTGGTTTTTTAGCATCTACGTGCGTAAAGCTTGCAGTTGAAGTTAAGTTAGAGCCCGTTAAGTCGGCTGAACCGCCCAAAAACTCTGGCAACAATGGCGCAAGCGCGCCAATTGCGTCTTGTGATGCTTTACGTGACGCGTTGGCAGGTGCTTTTTCATTCACTGCTGCAATAATTTTATCTGTTTCAGCCGTCCAATTAGCTGGCAAATCACCAGCCATACGGCGCGAGAACTCTGCCGCTTCTGCAGGGTATATTGCGGAATATTCTGCAAATTTAGCATCCCAATCTGCTTCTAATTTTGCGCCTTTAGCTTTTGCATCCCATCCAGCGTATACATCTTCTGGAATAACGAATGGCGGATAGTTCCATCCAATCGCTTCACGTGTGGCAGCCACTTCTTCTAAACCCAATGCAGAGCCGTGGCAATCATGACTGCCCGATTTGTTGGGTGAGCCTTTACCAATGATGGTTTTGCAGCAAATTAAGCTTGGTTTATCCGTTACATTTTTAGCAGCATCAATGGCTTTGCCAATCGCTGCTACGTCATGGCCGTCTACAGATTGAACATGCCAGCCGTAAGATTCAAAACGTTTTTGCGTGTCGTCTGTGTACCAGCCTTCAATATGACCGTCGATAGAAATGCCGTTGTCATCCCAAAAAGCGGGTAATTTGCCCAAGCCCCAAGTGCCAGCCAGCGCACAAGCCTCGTGCGAAACGCCTTCCATCATGCAGCCATCACCTAAAAATACGAAGGTGTCATGATCGACAATAGTGTGATTTGGTTTATTAAATTGGTGCGCCATTAATTTTTCGGCCAGTGCAAAACCTACGCCGTTGGCAATACCTTGGCCCAGTGGGCCAGTCGTTGTTTCAACACCTGCTGCATAGCCAAATTCTGGGTGACCAGCGCATTGTGAGTGTAATTGGCGGAACGATTGCAACTGTTCCATTTTTAAATCGTAGCCAGTTAAATGCAATAATGAATAAATTAGCATTGAGCCATGACCATTTGATAGCACAAAGCGATCGCGATTTGCCCATTTGGGGTTAATAGGGTTATGGCTTAAATGGTGGTTCCAAAGCTCTTCAGCAATTTCTGCCATACCCATCGGCGCGCCAGGGTGACCAGAATTGGCTTTTTGTACTGCATCCATTGATAACGCACGAATTGCGTTGGCTAAATCTTTACGCGTTGCCATACTTTTCTCCCTATTTAGCTAAACTGAACAAACTTTTAATATTTTTAAAAGCCTCATTGAAATCATTAAAATGTATTTAGCTTGTTTTTAAACACATTTTTTATAATAAAGTAATTATTGCCTAAAAGTGCTGCTACGGCAAGTTTCAACGCATCTTAATTTTATGAGTATGACTGTATATTTCGCGCTGCCACACACCAAAACCTATAGCAAAACACGTTTCAATCTAAGCTAAATTAAAGCTTATTTTAAAGCGTATTTTATAGTTAGTAAAAAAAGTAAATTTACCTCAAGCAGATTGCCCGCTATTATTTCAAGGAACTTATCTCGCTTACTTCGCTTCGAACTGGTATTAAATCAATTGTTTATTGTAAGCAGGATTTAATCTTTAGTATGCGCTCAAAGGATTCAGTCATGAAATTTTTAATGCTGAACGTAATTTTTCTTCTAAATGTAGCTTGTATAGTTTTACTATCCGCTTGCGCTGTTTCATCAAGTACCAAACCAGCTATAACCCCAGTAGCCACCGCACAACCCGCAAGCAAAGTAGCTGAAGCTTTAACTGTAGAAACATCCATTAGCAAAGTCATGGTATTGGATTTTCTATTAAACGATCTGACAGACTTGCCCAATCCACCAGAAGAATTGGCGCGCATTGCCCATTTTAACGCCGCTTTTAAGCAGAAACTGGCTGGTGACGGCGTACAGATTGTGCCAGCAAATGACAAGATTAATGCAATAGCCGCAGCCCAATCAGCTACTTACCTGTTCGACCATACTGATATTGCGGCAAGCTTGGCTGAGGGTAGCGGCGCCGATTATATTATCATCGGCGTAGCAATGAAGCCTACCTACCTATTTGTTTACCCAAGAATGTTGTTAGTAGACGTTAAAACAAAGCGCAAGGTATTTACGGCCTATGTGCAGATGGAAGGTTCTTGGTTGAACAAAGTTCATACTGCAAGCAGCGCAAAAAATCTTGCGTCTAAGGTAATCGCACAGCTTAAACAATTGAATGTATCAACCAAATACTAGCTAATTAATTAACCAAGTATTGTGCCTGCAAACCCCGTGAATATTGACTTGTAGCACCGATAATTTGTCTTTTGAGCATTTAAATAGGCCATTTTGGCTAGTTAATCATCGCATTCATTCGCATCATTTTGCAAATAATAAGCAACAAATCTGTGCGTAAGCTTTACTTTTTCGTCTAAAAGTTTAAGCTCATAATCAAATGACCAGCCTAACTGCCAAAATTTTAAGCATTGATCACGTTGGCATTCGCGTAACCGACCGCGATGTGTCAAGGGAGTTTTACCAAAAATTGGGCTTCTTTGAAACCGATTATTTTCAAGCCGATCAAGCCAACGAAATGGAAACGCCAAGCGGCGTGCGCATCAATTTAATTATGAACGGTGCAAAATCTGTTAACCAAGCGGGCCGCGCCAATAACATTTTGCAAGATGAACCAATAAAACATGCAGGTATAACGCATTTGGCAATGGTAGTAGAAGATTTAGGCCAATTGCAAACGTGGCTGCAAGCCAATAAAATAGCCATTACCCAAGGCCCAGTCCAGTTAAGCCCGCGTCGCATTACCTTGTTTATACGCGACCCTGACGGCAATGTTTTAGAATTTAATCAATTAATTTGAGGCAGCTTGTTTGCAGTTATAAACAAGATTTTATAAGTAACAAGATTTTATAAGAAACAATATTCCAAGGAGAAACTGATGAAGCTGTATGATTTAGAACCATCTGGCAACTGTTATAAAGTACGTTTATTTTGCGCGCTGGCAAAAATTCCGATTGATTTAGTACCTGTCGATTTTATGGCGGGCGAGCATAAAACCGCCAAATTTTTAAGTATGAACCCGCTGGGCGAACTGCCGATTTTAAATGACGATGGTTATATTTTGCGCGATTCGCAAGCCATTTTGGTCTATTTAGCTGGCAAATACGGCGGTGAGGCTTGGCTGCCAAAAGATCCTGCCCATGCGGGTAAAGTCATGCAATGGCTATCTACCGCCGCTAATAACGTGCAACACGGGCCTGGTGATGCGCGGCTGGTCGATTTATTTGGCTACAAATTAGACAAGCCGACGACAATTGCAAATTCTAACTTTCTATTACCAATTTTTGAAAGTCATCTGGGCAAAAACCAGTGGCTAGAAATGAACCGCGTGACGATTGCTGATATTGCCTGCTATCCTTATATTGGCTTATCGCACCAAGGCGGCGTTTCGCTAGAAGCGTATCCCAACATCCGCGCATGGATTGGCAGAATCAAAGCGCTGCCAAACTATATTGCTATGTCTGGTATTTAATATTTAGCGCTTAAGTTCGCGATAAAAATTCTCGTGCGTACCCAGCAATATCAAGGTGAGTGTTGCTGGGTCGAAACTATAAGCCAATAAGAATAGCTGCGTTTGATGGCTAAATTTATACACATAAATTTCCGCCAAATCGCCTTTTTTCTGCTCACCTAACTTGGGGTTATTACAAACCGTAAGCACTGCCTCATTCACAACCTGCTTTTGTTGTGGGTGCAGTTTTTTATAAGCGCGTTTAAAACTGTTTTGTTGTAAAACTTGCACGGCTTAATTTGGTAATTCGTTTATATTTTCTGGCTCAAACGGTGTTAATTCTGTGTCGCTTTGTGCTTTTGCAATCAACAAATCACGCACAAAATCAATCGGCAAATCAGGGTTATCCAGCGCCGCCTTGCCCACCAGCGCCCAAAACTCTATCTGCCCTGCAATCGTTCTACGCTCAGCTTTGGCATAGCTTTTAGCTTGCTCGTGCAATGCTTCGTCAATACGAATAGATTGTGACATGATAATTTTCCACAAATGTAGTAAGTTGCATCATATTGAACTTTTATGGAGATGTCAAATTACTTACAAACTCAAAATAAGATGCTCTGTAAGCCGCATGGATATTGGCTTGCATGTCATCAATTTTTAGCCAAATTTTTAGAAAAAAATTAATTCTTTTCAAGTGATAAATAAAGTTATGCTAAGGATGGTTTAGCCCAGTTATAAATCTCTTTAGCCAATTCTGATGGTGACGCCAAACTTACAACGCGAAAACCATCTTGTTCAAGTTTCCACTCATATTCATCAATTACGGCCTCGATGCGCTTATAATCTCTTGGTTCAATAACAGAGACTTCTGGCATCAGAAGGAAAAGTCCTTTATCCTCCACTTTACGAATCCGTGAATAAGTTGTCAAATCACGGCTTGATTTAAGTAAATTAAGTTCAACGCTTTGAGTTGTCTTATATACGGCGGATGTAACACTGCCACAAGATTTTGCAGTTAATAAATTCAAATCAAGGTGATGCAGCGTGCCAGCTTCTTCGAGCAGGATGCCCTGAGTACTAGGATTTACGATGCGCTCATAATCCAGTTGCGCAAGCAACTTAAGTTCGTTATTTACTAGTTGGCGAGCATGTGGTGTATCAATTGATTCAAATTCCCCTACTTTTATCTTTGCTCTCATTGCCATTACAACAACTTCATCAAAGAGCCGTTCTACCGTAGCTTCACGATCATCGCCTGATGTGTATTGAGGAATTGAAAGACTCAGACATGATGTTTCGAAAGTGATTTCAGGAATGGCTTGTTTATGCTGCACTGCTAAACGTAAAGCGTGTTCAGCGTAGGTCATAATTTCGCCAACTGACCTTTGAGGAAATTTATCGCTGTATAAACATTCAAACTTCTTATAATCGTCAAGAAGCTTAAAATGTAAGCGCTCACCTAAAGACTGAACGACAACGCCTACAGTAAAGCGCTGGGGCACGAAAATATCTGGCTGCAACTCAAGAATACTCCATGCGCCAGCGAAAACAGCCTCAGGTGTTTTTGAAGCAATTTTCTGCAAATGTGATGAATCTGCTCGTAATGATGCGATGTAATTATTCATGCTATCACTCCTAATTTATTTGCAATCCAACCTGTTTGTGCGCGCTCGTCAAGCAACCGCAATATTGCTGGAATCAAAGTAGCTGAAAGATCAGGATATATTTTAGTGGTTATTTCAATCAAATCAGCACTAGCTGTAGTCAGCCCACCTACATGATTCTTAGAAAAATTTGACATATCCATTTGAAAGCGCTGAAAATCCTCTGGTGAAAGCCATTTTTTAGCTTCTACCAACAAACTGTTTTCCCCGAAGATTTTTCCAGACGGCGGCCATATTAAATCATGTAAAATTGACTCATGGTCAATTGATACATAACCACCATTTTGTGAACGTATAACATTACCAAAATTACGATCTCGAAGATCTGTCCACATATCAAAAGAAGCAATCTTCCGTGCATCTATACTATTCAAACATTTTCTGCGAGCAAGCCAAAATCTCCATTTATGAATTTGTCTTACTGATTTACCTGAAACAATTTCACAGCACCAAGCTGGACACGTAGCGACGCCATCAAATTCAGAAGATAATTCTGTACTTTTGCGCAACTCATCTAACGGAACAAGAACTACTGCTGCGAATGACACGCAAGGAACATTGGCAGAGCGAGTAAGCAGCCAGCCAATAGCCTCTCCTAAGAGGTTAGGATAATTTAGTGGCAATAATTTTACATAGCAGTCGTGTAACTTGCCAGATGTATCTGAAATTTTAGCCAAATGCACAGTCTTGTTTACTCCTAAACTGCTAGGAATACCACGAAATTCACGCCATGCTGAAGCATCAAGAATAGGTACACTCATCAAATTTCTCTGAAATAGAGCCTTAGCGCTCTGCTTGAGTTTACCATCTTACTGCCCTAGCATCGCTTTCTTCAACGACGCATCAACAGGTTTTGCGCCCAACCAAACGCGCAACAAAGCTTTGTTAAACGCTTCGCCTACTACAATGCCCAGCGACTTGCCATTAATTACGACTTGCGTACCCGCTGTTGTAAAATCCAGCACAATCAAATCACCTTTCTTCACTTCTTTAGCAGAACTCATCATGTCGCGAAACTGCTTCATTTGTGGCTCTATCGCAGCCATCTCCGCCGCATTATTGTTGTCTGTAAAGCCTTCATTCATGCCTTTTAACAAGGTTTCAGCGTTTAGCTCACGCAAAAAATGCATGCTGACACGCTTGTTGCCAGCGTCACTTATAAGAGCGTTGGCATTGCTTTGTTTTTGCGTTAAATATAGCGCGGCCACATACACTTTAAACACCATTTTTTGACGAATGCCTGCACCATTTAATACCAGCGCTTTGCCACCCACTTGCGCCGTTTCATCCACTTTTACGCCTTTTACTGTTAAAGCATTTGCAGAGAATGTGAGTGAAAGCAGTATTGTGGCAAAAACAAATTTAACGAGGTGTTTCATCACGGTTACCTTTTTAATTAATTGTCTTGTTTAAGTGACTATCATAGTTTATAAGTTACAGCCCTATCCCACAGGTTTACGCATGGTTACAAATTCTTCTGCCGCGGTTGGGTGAATGCCGATGGTGCTATCGAATATCGCCTTGGTGGCGCCTGCGCGCATGGCTACTGCAAAGCCTTGAATAATCTCGCCTGCATCTGGCCCCACCATGTGCATGCCAACGACTTTATCGGTGCTGCGTACCACTAACATTTTCATGAGTGTGCGTTCGCTACTGCCAGATAAGGTATTTTTCATGGCCTTGAATTCAGATTTATACACATCAATATCGGCATATTTTTCGCGGGCTTGGGCTTCGTTTAAGCCAACGGTGCCAATGCTAGGCTGGCTAAATACGGCGGTAGGAATGTTTTCATAATCCACAATGCCAGCTTTATTGGCATACAGTTTATTCACTAAAAACATGCCTTCAGCCGTGGCTACAGGTGTAAGGTTCACGCGATTAGTCACATCGCCTAGCGCATAAATACTAGGCACATTGGTTTGATAATTCTCATTGACAATAATTGCGCCTGTGCTATCCAGCGCGACATTGACATTTTCTAAGCCTAAATTTTTAGTATTAGGCACACGGCCAGTTGCGTACATCACCAAATCGGTCACAACTGTTTCGCCCGCAGTGGTATGCACAGTAAAACCTGTGCCTACTTGGTCAATGTGGTCTACATTGGTGTTAGGCATAAATTTGATGCCTTTTTT
>JAYTEL010000053.1:0-5363 GCA_043735225.1 Methylotenera sp.
GCAACCGGCTCGCCCTCAGTGGCAGCGCGAATTGTTTCCAGCACATCAGTCGTTTGCATGCCCCATTGGCTTAATTTATCGGGGCGTAAGCGAATGACTGCTTGCGGCGTGCCTGGCGGCGATTGCACCTGCACGTCAGCCGCGCCTTTAATTGTAGCAATCACGTTGGCAATTTGCAGTGCGTCGCGATCTAGCGCATCTAAATCATTACCATAAATATTGATAACAGTTGATGCCGCGTAGCCAGAAATAGTTTCTTCAATCCGCTCAGTTAAAAAAGTGTTAATGGCAAAATTAACGCCTACAAAGCCTTGATTTGCTCTGCCGCCTTCAGATTCACCTGCAAGTGTTTCGCGGATTTCTTTCACAATTCGCGCGTGTTCTTGGCCGCTTAACGTGCCAATTTCTATTTCAAACTCGCTGTAATGCGTGCCAAATGTATCGGCGGCGTTTGGCGCGCGGCCAACCCATTGCGTGACTGATTTAACGCCTTTGATGGTGCCAATTTTACTGGCAACCTGCTTACCTAAGCTTAACGATTGCAACTCTGACGTGCCAGGCAGGGCAGTCATGTGCATAATAAAATGGCCTTCGTGCAGTGGCGGGATAAATTGATTTTTTAGTAGCGGTAAAATACCTAAACCCAAGCCAATTAACAAAAAACTGATGCCAATCATCCATTTATAACGTTTTTCAATTGCGTACAACAGCGTTACATAACCTCTTTTAATACGGCTAATATAAAACGAATCTTCTGCGCTTAATTTAGCCTCGCCCAGTAGCACATAACAAAGCGCGGGCGTCAACGTTAATGCAACCGCTAGTGATGCCATAATTGCCGAAATATACGCGAAGCCTAGCGGCGCAAAAAGCTTGCCCGCCACGCCGTTAAGCGTTAATAGCGGTATAAACACAAGTGCCACGATAATGGTGGCGTACACCACCGAGCTTCGCACTTCCATCGATGCGTTAAACACTACTTGATGTGTAGGCAGCGGATTTAATAGCAATCGATTTTCTTTTAAGCGCCTAAAAATATTTTCAGTATCAATAATGGCATCATCAACCACCTCGCCTAGCGCAATCGCCAGCCCACCTAACACCATGATATTTAGTCCAATTTTAAAGTAACTTAATATGACAATAGCGGTTAATAATGATAGCGGAATGGCCGTGGCCGAAATAAACGCGGTACGCACGTTAAACAAAAATAAATACAAAATGGCGATAACCAAAATCGAGCCAATGAGAATATCGCTGCGCACACCATCAATTGCAGTGTCAATAAAGTTTGCAGGTCGAAACAAACCTTCGTGTAGCGTGACTTGCTGTTTTTCTAGCGCGGGTTTTAGCGTCTTTAAAGCAGCTTCAATCGCCTGAGTCACCGCATGGGTATTGGCGCCTAACTGACCCTGCACCGATAAGTAAATGCCTGTTTCTTGGTTAATGGCCGCGCTACTGATGGACGGCGCAGCGCCTTCGACTACTTGGCCAATATCTCCCAAACGTATACTTTGGCCATTTTTATGCGCAATAACCGCTTTTGCAAGCGTTTGGATACTACTCGTTTGGCCCTCGATATTGACAATAATGCGCTGATTATTATTTTGAATAAATCCAGCACCCGAAACGCCGGTGGCTTTTTGCGCGGCATTAACAACATCGTTAATTGATAGCTGATAGCGTTTAAGTTTATCAGGATTAATTTGCACCTGAAACTGCCGAACGATGCCGCCAAACACGTTTACATCAGCCACGCCCGCAACTGCCAATAAATGGGGCGTAATCGTCCAATCCACCAATGTGCGTAGCTCCATTAAACTGAGCGTTCTAGATGTAAGTCCAAAACCCAGTACCGTGCTAGCGCTTGATGTCAGCGGCGTGATATTGGGCGTAATGCCGCGTGGCATTTGGCTTGCTAATGTGCTGAGGCGCTCGGCCACAATTTGCCTGTCGCGATAAATATCGCTATTTTGGTCAAAAATCACGGTGACGATGGATAAGCCAGGAATCGATTGCGAGCGCATGCTGGCAACACCCACGCTGCCTGCGATGCTGGTTTCGATGGGCTGCGAAACCAGTGACTCAACCAGCTCAGCAGAAAGCCCAGGCGCTTCAGTTTGGATGATAATTTGAGTAGGCGAAAACTCTGGAAACACATCTAAATTACTGCGCGTAAAGCTGTAAAGGCCGTACAAAACCATTAGGCACGCTAATCCAATAACCACCCCAGAGCGTTGAATTGCAAAGCGGACGATAGACGACATCATGCTAAGTTAATCTGCATGATGGATTAATCGCCGTTCTCGTTTTTAATTTGATTTTTAAATTCTTCAGACAATAGTAACTGCGCGCCGCTAATCACAACTTCCTCTTCGTCCGTCATGCCATGATTAAACCAGCCACTATCAACTTCTGTATCGGTATTAATTGGTTTACGCACAAATTGGTCATCGCCACTTTTACTAGTGCCTTGTTTAAAATATGCCCAAGGTTTGCCGCCAAACCACACAATGGCTTGATTGGGAATCACCGCGCCGCTGCTGACTTTGCTGTTGGCCGCAATTGCTTCAGTATTTACGCGCATGCCAATACGTAGCTCATCGGCAGGCGCGCTGTAGTAAAAAGTTTTGCCATAACCATTGGCATCACTTAATGCGGCAGGTGAAATATAAATGGCTTTAACAGTAATGTTTGAAGTATTAAGCGGGCTTAAATTAAGCGTAGAACCTGCGGCTGGCATAGGTGATTCTGGCGGCAAACTTACTTGCACCAGCACGTTTTTGCGATTTAATAGATTGAGCAAATGCGCTGCTGACTTATCGCCATATACAATACTGGCTAATGTGTCGCCCCATTGTACTTTAACGGCGTTTTGCAAATTATTTAGTTGCAATTCGCTTGCGGTAATTTTAGCTTGATCACCATTTACTGCGGCTAAAGCGTCTTGCACCACTTTATCAGATACGTTTTTATCATCCTCATTAAGCGTTTTAAGTCGTTGATATTGCTGGCTATTCGCACCACTTGCAGCGCGCACCAAGGCAATGTCAGATTTGGCGCGTAAGAAATTAGCTTTTGCCTCAATCAAGTTATCAATTGCCACCACCGTGCCTATACTTTTTTGCGCATTTATAAAACTGCTGCTTAAAAGCTTGGCTGTGGTAATGCCGCTATTTTGCTGGGTTGCAACCGATAAACTGACAATACTCAGCCCATTATTTTGGACGACGCGATTAGGGCTAGCAATGTTATCTTCATGGCTATTTTGATATTGCTCATACTCATCTTTGCTATAAAAAATCAGCACCCAAAATAGCGCAATAATTAATAAAGCCTGCATGCCTATAATCAGACTGGTTTTTTTGTTCACTCGTATACTCGTTGCATTTGAATTATTTTGCCGTGCAGCATTTGGTCACCTTTTAAAACATTGTCTGTATTTAAAGGCATTTGCACACTATTTTCTAGCGCAACTAAAGCATTTAATTGCTTGAACTTTGCAATCAATAATTGCTGTTGTAATTGGCTGGTAATCAGTTTATTTTGCGTTAATTCATAGCGATCAAGTTGTCCTGCGTCTAGTTGGCGTTGCAATTTTTGCGTGACTTGCTGCTGCGCAGCAAGTTGCTGATTTACCTGCACAACGTTTTGTTGGCTTGCAACAAAAACCGCGTTGGCTTGGCTCGCATCTGCAATCACCCCTGCCTGCAACGCTTCAAATTGCGCGCCTTCAATCTCGCGTAATTGTGTTGCCTCAGCAATTAGTGTGGCGTTTTTATTGAGCATATTTAGCAAAGTTGCAAACCCTAGCGACCAAATGCTATCGCCAAATTCAAATGCAAAGCCTGGGCTCAGCAAAATATCGGGTGTTTGCTTGGCAATTTCGAGTTTAATTTTGCTTTCAGCCGCCCCGTATTTGGCTAAACCGCGGCGAATATCTAAACGGTTAAGCAAGGCTTTCTGTTGCAATTGTGGCGTGTAAGGCGCGACTAACAGTGCAGCTTCAATATTCAGCGGTTTTAGTTGTAGTACAGAAAATTTTTCGCTATTTAAACCAACGTCTGCAGCTAGTGCGGCGCGAATTTCCGCTGATTTGCTTTGCTCAGAATTAAGCAAAAATTGCGCTTTTTGTTGCAACAATTTGGCCGCGTTTAGCTCGGTATTTGATGCCGCGCCAAGCTTAACGCGCTTTTGGAGCATTTGCACGAGGCTGTTTTGAATATTTAATTCATTATTTAACTGCTGTTGCTGCGCGATATTTTTATGAAAATCGAGCAAATCTTTAGCGATTTGGCCGCGCAACTGCCAAGCTATGTCAGCAACATCAAGGCGCGTTACCTCTTGCAAGTATTGCGCTTCTTCTACCTTAATTTGGCGTTTATTGGCAGTTTCAACTGGTATTTCTACCTGCAAGCCAAACGCCCACGGGCTTTTATCGCCATTGGCTTGGTTGCTGCGCGCTGTTCGGCCGCCAATTGTCGGGCTTTGTTTTTGATTGGCAGAGCTAATATTAATTGTTGCAAGCGCCAGCTGCGCTTTGGCGACATCTAATATTGGGTTGAAATACAGCGCGCAAAGCGTCAGTTCATCAATGCCCCACTCGGCAAAGGGCGACTTATTGTTATTGTCAGCTTGCGCATAGCCTAATTTGCTTAAATACGATTTAAAATCTGCGCTAGTAGCGTCTTTATTGGCTAATTTGGCATTGACGGCAGCTGGGTCAAGCGGCTTAGCTTGGTAGGGCTGATGGGCACAACTGGTCGCCATTATTAACAGCAAAAGTAGTGCAAGCTTAGGTAGACAGGCGAAATTCAGCTGTTGAAATGTGAAATTCATGTAGAAAGGAGGCGCGCACAGCGCGCTAATTTTTACTAATTTTCTATGCTGGCATGAACAGAATTAAGTGCGTCTTGCAGCGTTTCTTCAGAAAGCTTATTAATAGTGGTGGCCAATAAATCAGCGGCTTCAACCGTGCGCACCGGCAAGTCATGCGTGTTTAGCTCTGCAATTAAGCCTGTTGCTGCGCCTGCAATAATCAGCAAGGTTTCGCGCTCTTTCATTAAAAGCTCTATTTCGGCGCTTAGCATATTGGTTTCGTTTATATGGCTGGTGGGTTGCATAGTGTTATCTTTGTAATTAAAAAATGTTCAAGACGTATCTTGCAGTTTGTATGGCCTACTTGTCAATGTGTAGAATCAATCTGTCAACAATTTGTACATTTGAGATGGTTATTACTTATCAAAAGTACCAAACCTGCGTACAATGCTTGTTTTACCAGTTTAGGCGATTCTGTTTAAACAAATGCGAGAGTGGCGGAATTGGTAGACGCACTGGTTTTAGGTACCAGCGTCGTAAGACGT
>JAYTEL010000054.1:0-43903 GCA_043735225.1 Methylotenera sp.
AGCGGTGAAAGCGCCGTCGATGAGTCGATGCTCACCGGTGAACCGATCCCGGTGGCAAAACGCCCGCCTGACAAATTGATCGGCGCCACGATTAACGCCTATGGGGCGCTGACCATGCGGGCAGAACGTGTCGGCGCCGAAACCATGTTGTCGCAAATCGTTCGCATGGTGGTGCAGGCGCAACGCTCGCGTGCGCCAATGCAGCGCATGGCCGACCGCGTCGCGGGCTGGTTCGTATTGGCAGTGATTGCAATTGCACTGCTGACTTTTTTCGCATGGGGCCTATTCGGACCTCAGCCAAGCTGGGTGTTTGGCACGCTCAACGCCCTTGCCGTGCTGATCATCGCCTGCCCTTGCGCGCTGGGATTGGCTACGCCGATGTCGATCATGGTCGCGACGGGTAAAGCGGCGACCCAGGGCATTTTGTTTCGCGATGCGGCGGCTATAGAGACCTTCCGACAGATCGATACCTTGGTGGTCGACAAAACCGGCACACTCACCGAAGGCAAGCCCAGCTTCGATCGCATCGTGCCGGCAGCGGGTTGGGACGAAGCCGCGGTACTGAAAATCGCAGCGAGTCTGGATCAAGGCTCGGAGCATCCGCTGGCCGCAGCCATCGTCGCCGAAGCGCGCCGCCGCGGACAAACGCTCGACCCGCCCGAGCAGTTTGAAGCGGCGAGCGGTATCGGTGTGCGAGGCGTCCTGTTGGCTCGGCGTATCGCGCTCGGTAACACCGCGTTGATGGACGAGGAACGGGTGGCGTGGCAAGCCCTGTCGGCGGCGACGGAGGCGCTGCGGCAGAGCGGCGCCAGTGTGATGTATCTGGCGGTTGATACGCAACTCGCCGGTATTATTGCGGTGTCAGACCCGATCAAGGCCACTACGGCGGAGGCGCTTGCTCAGCTTCGAGCGGCCGACGTGCGAGTCGTAATGGCCACCGGGGATGGTTGGACCACGGCGCGCTCAGTGGCAGCGACACTGGGCATCGGCGAGGTCTTTGGTGAAATCAAACCCGCCGACAAGGTGGCGTTGGTCAAGCGGCTGCAGTCCGAAGGCCGCAGGGTGGCAATGGCGGGCGACGGCATTAACGATGCGCCTGCCTTAGCCAAAGCCAATGTGGGCATTGCCATGGGTACTGGCACTGATGTGGCCATTAATAGCGCGCAAGTGACGCTGGTGAAAGGTGATTTGCGCGGTATTGCTTTGGCGCGGAGCATTTCCACCGACACCGTTGCCAATATGAAGCAAAATTTAGGTTTTGCTTTTGTGTATAACGCGCTTGGCATACCACTGGCAGCAGGCCTATTGTATCCGTTTACAGGTTGGTTATTGTCACCTATGATTGCCGCGCTTGCCATGAGTTTAAGCTCAGTTTCGGTGATTACTAATGCCTTACGATTGCGCAGTTTTAAGCATAAAAATGTTTTAAATCAGCAACGTAATGTAACAGTTAAAAATCCTGACAAAATATTAACTACGCTACCCACATTTAAAAACAACGCAAAAAACTAAGCAGCAAAATTGACAGCTGGTAGACGATATTTTTTTAATGATTAACTTTCAAATGATTCACTTTTGCACTACTAACTTTTATAAAACTGGCTTTTAAAATTACAACTAGACAAACTTATATTAAACATGAACGAATTTGAGCTTAAATTTGAAATATCTGCGCAAAGTTTGCCAAAAATTGTGGCGGCCGTGCATGCCAAAAAAGCGCAATTGCAACTATTGCAAGCCTTTTATTTTGATACCATCGATGGCGCTTTAGCCAAAAATGGCCTAACGCTACGCATGCGAAAAGAAGGTAATGACTGGGTGCAAACCGCAAAAGGGTTAACTAGTAATGCTCTGGATAGGCTTGAACACAATGTTGAAATTGGGTCACTTGCAACTAAAGTAGCCGAAACTAAAGTTTCAGGCCTTAATACTGCTAGCAATGCGGTTTTAAGCCACATGCCAAGCATTAATGTACTGCGCCACAAAGATGAAAAAGTTGGCAAATTGTTGATAAAAGCATTAAAAATAAAGCCCAATGGACCGATTCCTGCTTTGATTCTTTTATATGAAACCGACGTGCAGCGGCTTAAATTCATCGTAAAACAGGCAGGATCAGTAATCGAAA
This sequence comes from Methylotenera sp., assembly GCA_043735225.1. Taxonomy (GTDB): domain Bacteria; phylum Pseudomonadota; class Gammaproteobacteria; order Burkholderiales; family Methylophilaceae; genus Methylotenera_A. The sequence continues at coordinate 2,126 of JAYTEL010000054.1, forward strand.
TTGCGTTAGATCAAGGCATGGTAATAAGCGGCGGGCGTAGCGCTGCGCTGTGTGAGTTAGAAATAGAATTAAAACAACTAGATTTAAAAGAAGGCGCGCCCGAACATGCCATTGCGCTTGCCCGCACTTGGTGCGCTAAATATGGGCTTTGGTTAAGCACGATTAATAAATCCATGAAAGGCCAGCGCCTGCATGATGGTGTGCTGCCTAGCCAGTTTAAGCGTTCTATTTTAGAGGATAAGCCGAAGTTAAAACCGCATGCTAATGGCCAACAAATGGTCAAAGCGGTTTTTGAATCGTGCTTAAATCAAATTTTGGCTAACGCCAGCGAAATAGCCAGTGGCACAGTGATTAACGATGAAAATCACAATCCACATGCCGAGCATATTCATCAATTGCGCGTGGGCATTAGGCGTTTACGCACCGCTATGCGAGAGCTTAGCCCATTGGTTGATGGTATAGATTCCGCATGGGAAAAGCCGCTGATTGATGTGTTTAGAAAATTGGGTGAAGCGCGCGACTATGATCATTTAAATCATGTATTACAGCCGCAAATATTGGCTGCAGGCGGCCCTGCGTTTAACGCTTACATCGGTGATGCCAAGCACATAGATGTCAGCGCGGCAGTACGTTCTAAAGCGTTTCAAGACACTTTACTGTGTTTAATTGCTTTTGTTAATAGCAGTTATTTAAATGTTTCTAGTTTAAATGATGCCGAAAATGTAGAAGACAACATAATAAACAATACTAAAAAAAATGATAGCCACAAAAAAGTGCGCAAAATATTGGCTAACCGATTAGATAAGTTGCATAAAAAAATAGTTAAAGAGGGCAAAAAATTTCTTAATTTGACAGAAACGCAACAACATAGCGTACGCAAGCATTTTAAACGGCTGCGCTATTTGGCTGAGTTCTCAGCGCCGCAATTGTCAACACCAGCTGCTGATAAAAAGCGCATTTTAGCAGTTATTACCGCTTTAAAACCTGTGCAAGACGCACTGGGTTTTTATAACGATGAATTGATGGCATTGCAAACGTATCGCACATTGGCAGTTACAAAATCGCATGCTTGGTTTGGGGTTGGCTGGTTAAGCGCACGTCGCAAAAAAAACGCTAAAAAATGCCAACAAGAAATAGATATTTTTGTTAAAAAAACCTGTAAAAAAACAAAGTAAGCCTAGGCCTACAAAAATTTAAGTTAACGACTGATTATTACTATTGGTCGTAAAAAGCATGATGTTACTTCTAACAAAAGGATTTAACATGAATATGCTTGCCGACACAGGAAACGCAATTTTTACCAACAAACAACCGCCAACGCAATATTTGGATAGCAGTTGTTTGGTTGACCATCAGTATTTACCACAACAAAACCATTTATTAGCATCTATCAGCCAAAGTGAGTGGGAAAAACTTGAGCCAGATTTGGAAGAGGTAGATTTTTCGCTTAATCAAGTACTGTGCGAGGCTGGTAAAACACCTGCTTTTATGTACTTTCCCACCACTGCTATTGTGTCTTTATTATATATGACAGAAAACGGCGCATCGTCAGAAGTTGCAGTAGTAGGTAATGACGGCGCAGTTGGCATGTCTTTATTTTTTTCTGGCAGCAATTCACCTAACCAAGCTTTAGTGCAAACTGCTGGTAAAGGTTACAGGATGCGCGCCCAAGCAGCCAAAAATGCGATTAATCGCCACGGCGCGATGTTAAATATTTTGCTGCGCTATTCACAAGCCATGATTACGCAAGTCACGCAAACGGCTGTGTGTAATCGCCATCACACGATTGACCAGCAATTATGCCGCAGGCTTTTATTAAGCTTAGATAGATTATCATCTAATCAAGTAGCTATTACGCAAGAAATGCTAGCGGGTATGCTGGGTGTGCGGCGTGAAAGCGTAACCGATGCAGCTTTAAAATTACAAAGCGCAGGCATAATCAATTATAAGCGCGGTTTGATTACGGTGCTTGACCGAAATGGACTAGAAAACCGTAGCTGCGAATGCTATAAAATCACTAAAAATGAGCAAATACGCTTGCAAACCATGTCGCTTAATTCGTAAATTATACTAGCATTAAATTTGAGTTAATTAAGCCTGCCAAGGTTCGTTATGTGCGCTAGCGAACAGTCGAATGGATGAAAATAATGTAATTGTATTACTGTCACTTTCAGCCCTTTTATCTGCCCTTTTGGAGACAATCTTTTAATGGCTTGTAAGTAATTGAAAAATGTTTTTTTATTCATTTGATTGAAGGTAATGATCGACATTAATCTTGCGCCGTTGCAACAACTATTGCACATTTTTCGTCCGCCTGCGGCAAAAGAGCTCGATTCTAGCCTGCTACGCGCAGAGCTATTAAGTATTGAACAGCTTAAAAGCCATGCTGTTAAACTGGCAAAGCGACATCAAATAGACACAAGTATTAGGCCAGATAAATTATTGGCTAGGCTTGCCGATAACGAGCGCGTAATAAAAAGTGCTTATCAACTAATCACCACATCAAGCTTAATTAATCGTGAAACCAATCACAAAATCTCTCCTGCAGAAAATTGGCTGCTTGATAATTATTACCTGATTGAACAGCAGTTTACCTTAGCAAGGCGGCATTTACCGCGTGGTTATAGCAGGCAATTGCCCAAAATTGTTGACGGCGCAAATGACGGTTATCCGCGCATATACGATTTAGCACTGACGTTAATATCACACATGGATGGCCGCATTGATAACGACAATGCCAGCCAATTTATTGTGGCTTATCAATCAGTCGAACCGCTGATGCTGGGTGAGTTATGGGCTTTTCCGATTATGTTGCAGTTGGCATTATTAGAAAACTTGCGCCGCATATCGGTGCGCATAGCCAATAGGCGAGAAGAGCAAGAAACGGCGATTATTTGGGCAGACAGAATGTTAGTAGCCACTGAGAACGAACCCAAACAATTGATTCAGTTATTGGCCAAATTTGCCAATGCTGACATATCGTTAACTGCACCTTTTGTAGAGGAGTTTTACGCGCGTTTGCAAGACCAAGGCGCCTCGATGGCTTTTGTACAAACTTGGGTAGAGCAGCAATTATTATTACAAAATATAACGGCAACCAGATTATTAGAGCTAGCTAGTCGCACCGCCGCTGCAAATCAAATTTCTATTGCCAATAGCGTGGGCAGCTTAAGAGTCATAGCCGCAATAGATTGGCGCAATTTTGTTGAGGACTTTAGCGCGGTTGAACAAATATTAAAACTAGACCCAGCAGCAGAGTACGAACTTCAAGACTTTGCTACGCGCGATCAATATCGGCATGCAATTGAAGATATTGCCTGTTTATCTAGCCCAAAAATGTTTAAGCAAAAAGCAGAACCCTCTGATAACCACTGCGCGCAATATGAAATTAAAGCCGCGCAAATTGCAATTGATTGTGCTAAGGCTGCCAGCAATCAATTAGGAAAACAGCATTATCAAGCGCACGTAGGTTACTACTTAATTGATGAAGGCGTTTACGCAATAAAAACCCAGCTTAACTGCCACGACAATATGCTGTGTAAATTTAAGCGACTTTGCAAACCGCTGCGCTTGGCCTTGTATGCCAGTGAAATAGTAGTAATAGCAAGCTTGTTTACCGTTGATGTTTTATTGTTGTTAAAACCACTTACTTTAGGTTATTGGTTTAATTGGATTTTTGGGCTATTAACATTTTTTGCAAGCCTTGGTTTGGCGATTTCAGTCGTCAATTTAATTGTTACGCAAACTTTTCGGCCGCGCCGTTTAGCAAGGCTAGATTTCTCAAAAGGCATTCCAGAAGCCCATCGAACCATGGTTGTTGTGCCAACTTTAATCGGTAGCGTAGCCGAAATTGACAATTTATTAGAGTCCTTGGAAATTCGCTATTTAGGCAACCAAGACCGCAATTTATTTTTTGCTTTATTAACTGATTTTAGAGATGCGCAATCGCGCACGATGTTGGATGATGCTGCATTGATAGCGCATGCGCGCGCGGGTATTGCCGCTTTAAATACAACTTATCAACTTGATAGGCCGTGTATTTTTTATCTGTTTCATCGTCAGCGCGAGTGGAATGAAATTGACCAAATATGGATGGGTTACGAGCGTAAACGCGGAAAATTAGAACAATTTAATACGCTGCTGCGCGACGGCGATATGGATAGTGTTAACCGCAATGCATTTAGCGATATTGTTGGTGACCAAACACTGTTAGATACGTTTAAATATTTGATTACGCTGGATACCGATACACAATTGCCGCGAGATTCTGCTAAAGCGCTTATCGGTAATATGGCGCACTGCATTAATCGCCCGATTTTTGATGCAGACATTGGCCGCGTGACGCGTGGCTATGCCATTTTACAACCGCGCACTTCTATTGGCCTGGTTAGCGCAGCGCAAACAGTTTTTACTCAGCTTTTTGCGGGTGACTCTGGTATTGACCCCTACACGCGAGAAGTGTCAGACGTTTACCAAGATGTGTTTGCCGAAGGCTCATTTATTGGCAAAGGTATTTACGATATAGACGCGTTTAGGCTGGCGGTAGACGGGCGCTTTCCTGTTAACTTAATATTAAGCCATGATTTATTAGAAAGTGGCTATGCGCGTAGTGCCTTAGTCAGTGATGTTGATTTAATTGAAGAATTTCCAGCCAGTTATGCAGCTGATATTAGCCGTCGTCATCGCTGGGTGCGCGGCGATTGGCAGCTGCTTGGTTGGCTATTTCCGCGCGTGCGCTCTGCAGCAGGCAAGCTGCCAAACCCTTTAAGCGCGCTGACCAAATGGAAAATACTCGATAATTTACGGCGCAGTTTAGTGCCAATTGTATTAACAACTTTGTTAATTGCCAGCTGGATTGTGAATAATCATAAAAATGATAGCAGTGCCATTAATGTGGCATGGTTGACGTTAATGACCGTATTACTGATTCTATTTTTAACGCCAATCTTAAACCTGCTAATAAATTTAGCTAAAAAATCCAAAGAAAGTACTTGGCTAACGCATGTTAAATTAGCCTCTCAAGCTTCATTAAATGCTTTTTTGTTGGCCATATTACAGCTGGTATTTTTGCCGTTTGAGGCAGCTGTCAATATTGACGCTATCATGCAATCGGCAGGCCGAATGCTGTTTACCAAACGCGGTTTATTGCAATGGCACTCGCCAAATTATGCAAAGCGCAATGCGCGTAAAACATTGACCGATTTTTTTGCAGAGATGTGGATTGCACCAGCCATTGTATTTATTTTAATTGTTTTTTTAGTGACTATGCAGTTGCTGGGTAGTCAATCAAAGGCTGGGTGGATGTCTGTATGGATTATGTGTATCCCAATCTTGTTTTTGTGGCTAGTTTCACCAATAGTTGCTTGGTTTATTAGCAAACCAATTGTATCTAAGCAGGCCGTTTTAACGGCCAACCAAATTGCTTTTTTACACGATAAGGCCAAGCTTACTTGGGATTATTTTGCACAATTTGTGCGCACTGACGATAACTGGCTGCCGCCTGACAATGTGCAAATGGTACCAACGACCACAATTGCATCGCGCACCTCGCCCACCAATATGGGCTTAGGCTTATTAGCCAATTTGGCCGCTTACGATTTTGGCTATATTACCAAAATTGAGTTATTAAACTTAACTGAAAATACCGTGGCATCAATGGAAAAGTTAGCCCGTTACAACGGTCATTTTTTTAATTGGTATGATACAAAGACGCTGCAAACATTAAATCCACAATATATATCATCGGTTGATAGTGGCAATTTATTGGGATGCCTCATTACCCTTCAAGCGGGCTTGGTGGAGGTTAAAGATGCTTTTAATGCGCCATTAATTGACAGTTTAACCACCAGAATTGGCAAGCTAGCCGAGATGGATTTTAAATTTTTATATGATGAAAAAACCGATTTACTGAGCATTGGTTTTGATTTGGGCGAGCGACGGTTAGATCCGTCTTGCTACGATTTACTAGCGTCCGAAGCGCGTTTAGCCAGTTTTATTTTAATTGCAAACGGCCAACTGCCACAAAAACATTGGTTTACTTTGGGGCGCTTATTAACAAAAACCGGCGGTGAAACCAGTTTAATTTCATGGTCTGGATCCATGTTTGAATACTTAATGCCACAATTATTAATGCCCAGCTTTGATAATACTTTGCTCGCGCAAACCAATAAAGCGATTGTGAAACAACAAATTAACTATGGGCAACAAAACAGCGTGCCTTGGGGTATTTCAGAATCTTGTTATAACGTGACCGATATTGCACAAGTGTATCAATATCGCGCTTTTGGGGTACCAGGCTTAGGCTTTAAACGCGGTTTAAGTGACGATTTAGTGATTGCGCCTTATGCAACAGCGCTGGCTTTACTGGTGCTGCCAAACGAGGCTTGCAACAATTTACAAGTATTGGCTGACTATGGTTTTGTTGGGCAATACGGCTTTTACGAGGCCATTGATTACACGCAAAATCGTCTGCCGCGCGGTAAAAAACAGGTCGTAGTGCAAAGTTTTATGGCGCACCATCAAGGCATGAGTTTGCTTGCATTTGCCGATGTATTGCTAGATAAGCCCATGCAGCGGCGGTTTATGGCTGCGCCATATATAAAAGCCACCGAATTGCTGCTGCAAGAACGCGTACCTAAATTAGGCGGTACGCTGCAACCCAATGTTGCCGAATCTTTAGATAATAAAGCAAATGATGACGACACCGTAGGTTTGATGCGCGTATTTACCAGCCACAACACGCCAATACCTGAGGTACATTTGTTGTCAAATGGACGCTATCATGTAATGGTAACCAACGCTGGCGGCGGGTACAGTCATTGGCATGATATCAATGTAACGCGCTGGCGCGAGGATGCCACGCAAGATAATTGGGGCAGCTTTATTTACCTGCGCGATATGGAGTCGCAGCGGCTTTGGTCTGCAGCGCATCAACCAACCTTACGCCAAGCCGATCATTATGAAGCGGTATTTACCCAAGCGCGGGCAGAATATCGCCGCCGCGATCAGTTAATAGAAACGCATACCGAAATAAGCGTTTCCCCCGAAGATGATGTGGAAGTTAGGCGCGTCACCTTAACTAATTTATCTAATAAAGTGCGTTATATAGAAATTACCAGTTACGCAGAAGTCGTTTTAGCGCCGCAAAATACCGATTTAGCACACCGCGCTTTTAGCAATTTATTTGTGCAAACCGAAATTCTGCCAGATAAAAACGCCATTATTTGCACCAGACGCCCGCGCACAAAAGGCGAGCGCGTGCCTTGGATGTTTCACTTAATTGCTGCGCCTAGTATAGATTCTGAAGCGCCAAGTTTTGAAACCGACCGCGCCAAGTTTATTGGCCGCGGCCGCACAGCGGCCAACCCTCAAGTTTTTGATACTATTGAAACTAATTTAAAAGCGGGCGGTAGTTTACTAGGTCAAAATAGTTTATTGGGGCAAGGTAGTTTATTAAATCAAGTTTCTTCACAAATTTCCGATCAATTATTTGGTAAGCAAGCGATTAAATCTAAAAATCAGCCTTTATCCAATACACAAGGCTCTGTGCTAGACCCGATTGCAGCCATTAGGCGTAGCCTGACATTGGCAACAGACCGTGCAACTAGCATTCAAATTATCACTGGCGTTGCTAATTCACGCGAGGCCGTGATTGCTTTAATTGATAAATATAATGATAAGCATTTTGTAGAACGCGCGTTTGATATGGCGTGGTTTCAAAGCCAAGAAGTGCTGCGCATGCTAAATGCCAACGAATCGGAAGCGCAAGTGTTTGGGCGCTTGGCGAGTTCTGTTATTTATTGTAATGCCTTGCGCCGCGCCGCGCCCAGCGTGATTGCCCGCAATAATCAAGGCCAATCTGGTTTATGGCGATTTGGTATTTCTGGTGATTTGCCAATAGTGCTGATTAGAATTGCCGATGTTGGCCGCATTAGTTTAGTGAAGCAGTTGCTGCAAGCACACACTTATTGGCGTATGAACGGACTAATTGTTGATTTAGTCATTATTAACGAAGATTTTTCAGGTTATCGCGCAGCGCTACATGATTCGATTGTTAGCTTAATTAACGCAGGGCCAGAAGCGCAAACGCTTGATAAGCCGGGCGGCGTGTTTATTCGGCGCACAGATGAGCTTTCTGAAGAAGCCAGAGTACTTTTTCAAGCAGTGGCGCGCATTGTGTTTACCGATTCTGAGGAATCGTTAATCGATCAAGTAGAGCGCCGCGTGTCAGATAGGGCGACCGAGCGCACGTCTGACAGGTTAGAGCCGTTATTTGCAGTTGAACAATATCCGCTTAACAAACTGCCAGAACGGAACCTAATTTTTAATAACGGCTTAGGTGGATTTACAACAGATGGCCGTGAGTACGTGATTACGCTTAAAAACGGCCTGCCTATTTTAGCCGCTACTGCCTCTGCCTCTGCCTCATCATTGGCCATGACGCCAATGCCATGGTCTAACGTGATTGCCAGCCCCTATATTGGCACGGTTATATCAGAGGCGGGCGGTGCTTATACTTGGGTAGAAAACGCGCATGAATTTAGATTAAGCACTTGGCATAACGATCCAATAACCGATACCAGCGGCGAAGCACATTACATTCGCGATGATGAAACAGGCGCATTTTGGTCGCCCACCGCGCTGCCTAACTGTGCATTATCACAAGAAAATAGCGTGTACGTGTGCCGCCATGGCTTTGGTTATAGCGTTTTTGAGCATGAAGAGTTTGGTATAAGTTCTGAATTAACGACTTATGTAGCCATGGACGCGCCTGTTAAGTTTGTGGTGATTAAGCTAAAAAATGTTTCTAATCGCACTAGAAGGCTTTCTGTCATGGGCTATTGCGAGTTGGTGATGGGCGAGTGGCGCCACGCCAATATGATGCAAATTGTGACAGAGCATGATGCATTGACTGGTGCAATGCTGGCTAAAAATGCCTATGGCCGCGAATGCGCTAACCGTATTATTTTTGCGCACGTGAGTGAAAAAGACAACAGCTTTACCGGAAACCGTACTGAGTTTATTGGTAGAAACAGCTCGCTAGCAAGCCCTGCCGCCATGCGCCGCAGGCGTTTATCTGGCAAAGTAGGTGCAGGGCTAGATCCTGCTATTGGCTTGCAAACGCAAATTAGCTTGTTAGAAAATGAAGAGAGAGAGTTGGTTTTTATATTAGGCGCTGCGAAAAGTAGTGATGAAATACAAGGTTACGTTCAGCAAATGGGCGGTGTGGCAGGCGCAAGGCAAGTGTTGGATGGCGTGCATGAATATTGGAATCACACGCTGGGCGCTGTACAAGTAGAAACGCCAGATGTTGCTTTAAATGTGCTTGCAAACGGCTGGTTGCTTTACCAAACCATATCGTGCCGATTGTGGGGACGCAGCGGCTATTACCAATCGGGCGGGGCGTATGGATTTCGCGATCAACTGCAAGACACCATGGCGCTTATTCACGCTGCGCCGTGGTTAGCTCGAGAGCAAATTATTCGCTGCGCCGAGCGTCAATTTCCGCAAGGTGATGTGCAACATTGGTGGCATCCGCCCAATGGGCAGGGCGTGCGCACGCATTTTTCTGACGATTATTTATGGCTGGCTTATGCAACTTGCCGTTATGTAACAACAACTGGCGATTTGGCCATTTTAGACGAGCAAATACACTTTTTAGAAGGCCGCGCCTTAAACGCGGCAGAAGAAGCCTATTACGATTTGCCGCTACGCTCAAACGAATCTGCAAGCTTGTATGACCACTGCGCGCGCGCGATTAAAAACGGGTTACGATTTGGTGCGCATCAATTGCCGTTAATGGGTTGCGGTGATTGGAATGATGGCATGAATTTAGTGGGTAAAGACGGCAAAGGCGAAAGCGTTTGGTTGGCATGGTTTTTACTAGATAATTTAAACAGTTTTATTAAAATCGCCAATATGAAGGGTGATTTAGGCTTTGCTGGAATTTGTGCTGCCCAAGCTGCTTTATTAAAAGGCGCGATTGAAACTAACGCGTGGGATGGACAATGGTATAAAAGGGCGTACTTTGACGACGGGTCGCCATTGGGCTCGAGTCAAAATGAAGAATGCCAAATTGACTCGATTAGTCAAAGCTGGGCGGTCATTTCAAAAAGTGGGGATGCTGACCGCGCTAGCCAAGCCATGGCATCAGTCAACAATCGTTTAGTTAATCGTGATGCACAATTTATAAAATTGTTAGACCCGCCATTTAATCATGCTAATTTAGAACCTGGCTACATTAAAGGCTATGTGCCGGGCGTGCGCGAAAATGGCGGCCAATATACCCACGCCGCCATTTGGGCGACCATGGCATTTGCTATGCAAGGCCAAAAAGAGTTGGCGTGGGAGCTTTTTGGTATGCTAAACCCTATTAATCACACAACCACGCCCCAGCAATTAGATACTTATAAAGTTGAGCCGTATGTAATGAGCGCCGATATTTACGCAGCAGCGCCGCACACCGGCCGCGGTGGCTGGTCTTGGTACACCGGGGCTTCTGGTTGGATGTATCGGTTAACGCTAGAAACTTTGCTGGGCATAACATTAGAGGGCAACCAACTACGCATTGCACCTTGTGTGCCAGATCACTGGCAAAGTTTTAAAATTCATTATCGGTATCGCGATACGGTTTATCACATCACAATTAATTGTGATAAAAAACAAACCGCTCAGGCGAACAATTTAATTCAACTTGAAAATGATGGCACAGAACATTTTGTTGAAATTTCGATTTAGGTTACGTTTAAAACGGTAAAAATGCTGCCGTCGCAAGGCTTTGCATTACGCGCGAAATCAGCCGCTGTGATTTTTCTGCCAGCGCAATAGCGTACAAATCGGTACGGCCGATCATTTTGCCAAATTCGCGCTCAAAACTTAAGTTACGATCTTTATCGCTAATTTCATTTGTCAGCAGATATAATTTGCCGCTTGCATCGCGTGCGTTTGATAGCTTCCACGCAGCAATTTCGATATTGCGCGCCACATTATAAATATGTTGTGGTTCAATTTTATCGGTTAAGTAGAAGTCGGTTTTACCGCCGTGCGCCTTTGCCAGCATGGTTTGCAGGCCAACAATAAACGCTAATACACGGTCGTTTTGATAGTTAGCATCAAAGCTTAAAAAAATTGCGTCGGTGCCTTGTTTATTGCCAATTTCTTTAAATTGCCATTGGTGTTGCAACGCACTTTCAAACACCCATTCGGTCATTTTTTGGGCATCATCGCTAGTACTTTTGGCTAATTCGTGCGGATTGCGCTTGTATAGTTTTAGCATTAAATTGCTTAAACTTTGTGTATTCTCGGCCAGCTCAACATCGGCCATGCGGTCAAAATCAGTCTTTGCGAGTTGGTTAGCGGCGCTTCTGTCGCCGCGCTGCGGAATTGACTTGCCAGCTATTGGCGCATGACTAGCGCACGCCGATAGTAGGCTACAAATCACAAACAACAAAAATAGCTTCATTTAATTAAGCACTTGTTGCTGGGCAATTCTGGCCTTGGGAAACACCACGCTAAAAGTGCTACCTTTGCCAATTTCGCTAATAATTTCAAGTTTAGCTTGGTGGCGGATTAAAATGTGTTTAACGATAGAAAGCCCTAAACCTGTGCCACCTGTTTCGCGGCTACGGCCACGATCGACGCGGTAAAAGCGCTCGGTGAGCCTGTCAATATGTTGTTGCAAAATGCCAATGCCAGTGTCGCGTACAGTAAAAACAGGTTGCTCATTCACCAATTGCCAAGTAATAAATATCTCGCCGCGCCGGTCTTTAGTTGGCGGCGGTGTATAGCGAATGGCGTTGCTAACTAAATTGCTAAACGCGCTGTGCAACTCATCTTGCCCACCAATTAAGTTTAAGGTGGCATCGGCCTCTAAGTGGACTTTATGCTTGGATTTTTTTAGGCCATGGCTTAAGCCCAAGGCATCATTTTTAATCGTACTGAGCAAGCTTGCCATATCTATTTCAACGTCATCGGGCGCTTCGTTATTGCTTTCTATGGTCGACAGCGCAAGCAAATCCTCAATAATGCGGCGCATACGCACAGTTTGCTCTAGCATCATGGCAAAATAGTTTTTAAGCGCGTCTGGCACCGCGCCTTCCATGTCGGTAAGTGTTTCTAAAAAACCGCCAACCACAGTTAATGGCGTGCGTAGCTCGTGCGACACATTGGCAATAAAATCGCGGCGCATTGTATCTACTTTTTCTAATTGCGTCATGTCGCGGCAAATCAGCAATTTTTGTTTAGATTCAAATGGCATTAACCTTATTTCAAAAACCACCTCAGGATTCTGCCAAGACTTAAGTTTAAAAGGCTCGCTATAATCCTTGCCATACAAATAGGCAATAAATTGACTATCGCGAATTAAGTTAACAATGGGCAAATTTTTATCGGTGTTTAAGTCTAAGCCGAGCTGTTTTTCGGCATGCGGCGTACACCATTCTATCTCGTTACTGGGGCTTAAAATCAATAAGCCGTCAGGCATGGTGTTGGCGGTCAGGTTAAAGCGCTCTACCGCAGCGCTAAGCTGGGCTTGGTTGGCAAGGTTATTGCGCTCATAACCAAGCAAATTGGCGAATACGACTTGCCATGCGCCAGAACCTTCTGGAATGCTTTTTAAATTGGGATTTTTAAACCAAGCATTTAATTGATGCAGCCAGGTAATATGGACGTATAAATAAATTAATAAGCCAATAGCAAAAATGATTAATGCTATTTTTGCGCTAAAAATAAGCCATAAAAATAGACTTACAGCAGCTAATACGCAAACGAATAAAACAGCTTTTAATCGAATATCAGGCACAAATTAAGCTTTGAATAAATTAAAGTTAATTATAAAGCTTTGGAGTGAAATATACCCACTTCAGTGGGTATATTTACAGACAAGACTCTTGCGGTCTTTATAGCTAAATCCATGAAATTGCTAGCATAGTTCTAGTCTTAATCGTTTTTGGCAGATAGCCGATAACCAGAGCCGCGCACGGTTTGAATTAAATCTTGATGACTAGACACGGCAAGCGCATTGCGCAGCCTGCGAATATGCACGTCTACCGTTCTATCTTCAACAAACACACGGTCACCCCACACTTTATCTAACAGTTGACTACGTGTATGTACGCGCTCGGCATTGCTCATAAAAAAATGTAATAGCCTAAATTCAGTTGGGCCTAAGTCAATATTTATACTATTGCCTGTTACGCGGTGGGTAGTTGGGTCTAGCATTAAGCCGGCAATTTCGATGGGGTCATCGGTCATTTGCGGTGCACGCCTTCTCAGCACGGCTTTAATGCGTGCATTTAACTCGCGCGGGCTAAATGGCTTGGTCACATAATCGTCTGCGCCCACTTCTAAGCCGCGCACTTTGTCGTATTCATCGCCGCGCGCGGTTAGCATGATAATGGGGATTGCTTTAGTTTGGCTGTCAGACTTTAAACGGCGCGCGTATTCAATACCGCTCATGCCAGGCAACATCCAATCAAGCAAAATTAAATCGGGCAATGTACTACGCAATAGCTCTTGCGCCACTTCTACACTAAGCGCGCGTATAGCATTGTGGCCAGCCTGCGTAATATTAAGCGCTAGCAACTCTTGAATAGCTGGTTCATCTTCTATCACTAAAATATTGGCAGGCATTTTTATCTCGATTTAAGTGTTGGCGCTATTTTGTGACTTTAATATGACATATTGATGACAACATGCAAAGCACTTTTTATAGCAATAAATCAATGCACAATTGCCATTTTTGCCAATTTGTAAGACTATCTAGTTTGTTAGTAAAATAATATATAACAGCTATTTTGGGCTAAATTTGAGGGAATCACATGGCTAGTTTTTTATCAAAAGAAAATATCACTGCAAACGGCAGTTTTAATCGTTGGCTGGTGCCGCCAGCCGCCTTAGCGATTCATTTATCAATTGGTATGGCGTATGGTTTTAGCGTATTTTGGAAACCGCTTGGCAACGCATTAATGGGCGCGGATAACAAGCCAATAGCCGCCTGCGCGGCAGGCGCAACGACATTCGGTGAAAAGTTATCTGGCACCATGCGCGCCTTAACTGCCACCGATTGCAACTGGACGCAGTTTGATTTAGGTTGGATGTACACGCTATTTTTTGTGTTGCTAGGATGCTCGGCCGCACTGTTTGGCGGCTGGTTAGAGCGAGAAGGCCCGCGCAAAGCAGGCTTAGTTTCTATGTTATGTTGGTGCGGCGGCCTACTGATAACGGCTTACGGCGTTTATGCCCACCAATTATGGATGATGTGGCTGGGCAGCGGCGTGATTGGCGGAATTGGCTTGGGGCTTGGCTATATTTCACCTGTATCTACGCTCATAAAATGGTTTCCTGACAGGCGCGGCATGGCAACTGGCATGGCGATTATGGGTTTTGGCGGCGGCGCGATGATTGGCTCGCCACTTGCAACAAAACTGATGGCGCATTTTGCAACGCCAGGCAATGTGGGTGTTTGGCAAACATTTGTGGTGCTAGCTGCCATTTATGCGATATTTATGTTGTGCGGCGCCTTGGGTTATCGCGTGCCGCCCATTGGCTGGAAACCGGCTAATTGGACCCCGCCACTACGAAAAGAAAACGCCATGATTGCTGTTAAAAATGTGCATTTAAATAACGCGCACAAAACGCCGCAATTTTGGCTACTGTGGCTAGTGTTGTGTATGAATGTATCGGCGGGCATTGGCATTATTGGCGCGGCGGCGCCCATGTTGCAAGAAACGTTTGGCGGCGCTTTAATTGGGCAACATGATGCTAGCGGGCGCAGTATTGGCTTTGCCGAGATTAAAAAAGATGAAAGTTTAACAAAAGCGGCGGCGGCAGTGGGCGCCGGCTTTGTCGGCCTAATTTCGCTATTCAATATTTTTGGCCGATTTGCATGGGCAACGTCATCCGATAAACTTGGCCGCAAGCGCACTTACACTATTTTCTTTATGTTAGGCGCAGTAATGTATTGCGCGGCCAGCTATGTAGCGGGCTTTAAATCGCTGGCCTTATTTGTAGCCTGTTTTGCGGTAATTGCATCGATGTATGGCGGCGGCTTTGCGACAATTCCTGCTTATTTGGCCGATTTATTTGGTACGCAATTTGTCGGCGCGATTCATGGCAGGCTGCTTACCGCATGGTCAACCGCGGGCATTTTGGGGCCGGTGGTAGTCAATTATATGCATGACACGCGCTTAGAAAAAGGCGCTGCGTTTGACCAAGTATATGCGCCCATATTTTTGGTGCTAGCGGGGCTGATGGTAGTGGGATTTTTTGCCAATATATTGATAAAGCCTGTCGCAGACAAGTATTTTATGAGCGATGCAGAATTAGCAGAAGTGCACAAACTAGCGCATGAAAAATCGCTACAACATACAGGCAATGCTACAACACTAAACGCAGCGCCGCAAAGTGGCTTGTTGGTGATGCTTGCTTGGGCGGTAGTAATAGTGCCGATTAGTTATGGCATTTGGATGACGGTGCAAAAAGCTTGGGTGCTTTTTAGTTAGTACTCAAATTGTGCGCTTGCATATGGTGTAAAATAGCGACTTTTGCAAGATAACAATTTGAAAGATAAGAGATTGAAAGTTAAGAAATTGAAAGATAAGAGATTGAAAGTTAAGAGATTGAATTGAATAAAATTAATATTAATTTAGATGGCAAGGGTAAAAAAATTGGCGTGGTGCTATCGCGTTTTAACAGCAATATTGGTGATGGCTTATTAAAAGCCTGCTATGACGAGCTGATTAATTTGGGCGTAAGCATTGACGACATCCGCATCGCCACCGTGCCAGGTGCGCTAGAAACGCCGCTTATTTTGCAGCATATGGCTTTAAGCGAGCGCTTTGATGCGCTAATTGCCTTGGGCGCGATTATTCGCGGCGAAACCTATCACTTTGAAGTGGTTGCAAATGAGTCTGCACGCGGCATTTCAGAAGTGCAATTAAACACAGGCGTGCCAGTTGCCAATGCAGTGTTAACAACTGAAGATGATGCGCAAGCGCTGGCGCGCATGCAGGTAAAAGGCGCAGAAGCGGCGCAAGTGGCCGTTGAAATGGCTAATTTGGTGCGCGCGTTATGATTGATACTGGGCATGCCAAACCAATTATTGCGGTAGAAATTAAAGCGGTTAAAAAACCAAAAGTGAGCCAAAACCGCCGTAAATCGCGCGAACTAGTGCTTAAAGCTGTGTACCGCTGCATGTTAAATACGGGTGAAATAAAGCAGATTATTTTGGATGCAAAAGAAGACCCCGAATTTATAAAAGCCGATGAAGCTTATTTTAGGCAATTGCTAGACGGCGTAACTAGTAAAGTGGGCGATTTAGACGCGCAAATTGCTATTTTTATCGATAGAAAAATTACTCAATTAAGCCCAATAGAACATGCAATATTGCGTATTTCTGCATTTGAATTGATGTTTGATGCCAGCATTCCGTATCGAGTAGTGATTAATGAAGGTGTAGAACTGGCCAAGATATATGGCGGCGTTGATGGGCATAAATACATTAATGGTGTATTGGATAAAATTGCAGCGCAAGTACGTGCGCAAGAATTTAAAAAGTAAGTACATTAATGCTGGCGTGGATTAAACAACATTGAATGTATCAAATGCAATAAACGTTGAGAGGCAGACACATATAGGTTTGCTTAGAGAGCATAACGAAGACGCAATTGCTAGCGATTTATCTATCGGACTACTCTTATTAGCAGATGGCATGGGTGGTTACAAAGCGGGCGAGGTTGCCAGTGAAATTGCTGTGCTGATGATTGCGGCAGAGCTAACAGAGATGATGCAGCATCCTTTACGTTATAGCCCTTTGTCAGGTAAGTTGGTTGAAGCTAAAATGCTGCTTGACGCGGTTAAAAAAACCAATGCAACCATTTATCGAATATCACAAAATGAGCCGCAGTGCGCAGGCATGGGCACAACATTGGTGGCGGCGATTTTTACCAGTAATCAACTGGTTGTAGGCCATATTGGTGATTCACGACTGTATCGTTTACGCGGCGATATTTTGTTGCAACTAACTGAAGATCATTCGTTTGTGCAAGAGCAGATTAATGCAGGTTTAATTTCGCTAGAGCAAGCGGAAAAGTCAACCAAAAAAAATTTGGTGACAAGGGCGTTAGGTGTTGATGAGGTAGTCGAGCTTGAGTTGCAAACGTTTGATGTGCAAGTTGGCGATGTGTATTTAATGTGTTCAGATGGCCTGTCTGACATGGTAGCAGATATGACAATCGCACAAATATTGATGCAGGCTAATAATAATATGAGCCTCGCAGCCGATAAGCTGATTGATACAGCAAACGGTAATGGCGGACTTGACAATATATCTGTGATAATTGCACAAGTGAATAAAACATTTATGCCCAAAAATAGTTGGGTTAGCCGTTTACTTAAAACAAAAAAAATAATTAACATTAAAGACGAACCGTTTGTTTAAATCATTTTTAGATAAAATTGCGCTATGTTAAATAAAACAACTCGGTTACGGTATCAGTTAAATAACAAGGTAAATTATGGCTAAGTTACATGTTTCACTTGATGGAAATTCGTTAGGCGAGTTTTCGTTAAACAAAGAGCGCACCACCATCGGTCGACGCGCAAGTAATGACATTCACATCGATAATTTGGTGGTAAGTGGCGATCATGCAGTGATTATCACGATTGCTGGCGACTCATTTTTAGAGGATTTAAACAGCACTAATGGTACGATTGTTAATAAAAAGCCCACCAAAAAACACGTGTTACAGCACGACGATGTGATTGCATTTGGTACATATCAATTACGTTATGAAAATCTTGCGCAGAAAAAAACCAGTGCAGAACAACTCGGTTTTGAAAATACTGCTGTTATGCGGACATCAACCGTGAATGATGTTTTACCAAAAGCCCAAGTGAAAAATAAGCAGGCTGAGCTGCCACAAGCCGACATAAAACAAACTGATCATGCACAGACTGACATCAAAGCTGAATTAAGTATTAACAACAAAACTGCACTAACTCTTCAAAATAATCTAGCGCCGCATGCTATCAAATCAGCGCCAGTTAACGATGTGCCAAAAGTGGCCCGTTTGCACATATTAACGGGGCCAAATTCTGGCCACGAGGTGCTACTTAATAAAGCTTTAACTAGCTTTGGTGAGCCAGGCGTGCATGTGGTGGTGATTACCAAGCGGCCACATGGCTATTTTCTTTCGCACGTAGAAGGCGAAAAACGCCTTTTGATTAATGGACAAAAAGCTGGCCCGCAAGCTTATGCGTTGGTTGACCGCGATGTAATTGACATAGTCGGCATGAAAATGGAATTTTATTTAGCATAAATTCCCGCAATGATTTATTAAGGCTAATTGAATGGCAACAAATATACATGCTTACTATGCAAAATTTAAACCATAAATCCAATCTTCTGAATCAGCTTGATCGGTTAAACTCGATTGGTGTTGCCTTATCAGCAGAGCACGACAACAATCGTCTGTTAGAAATTATTTTATTAGGCGCGATAGAGCTGACCAACGCCGACGGCGGTACGCTATATTCGGTAACAGAAGAGGGCACGTTAAAATTTGAGATTTTGCGTAATATTAGCCTTAATATTGCGATGGGCGGCACGACAGATAAGCCAATTACATTTGCTCCATTACCCATTTATTTAGCCGACGGTAGCCCAAACACCAATATGGTGGCGGCGTACAGCGTGGTTAATGCGGTAACGGTTAATATTGCCGATGCATATGTAGCTGATGGCTTTGATTTTTCTGGCACACACAAATTTGACGAAAAAATGGGTTATCACTCCAGCTCATTTTTAACTGTGCCAATGAAAAACTATGAAAATGAAATGATTGGGGTATTGCAATTAATTAATGCGATTGACCCAGTTAGCAAACAAATCACCACTTTTTCTGAATCACATCAACGTTTGGTAGAATCGCTTGCCTCGCAAGCTGCGATGGCGCTTACAAATCATCAGTTAATTCATGGGCTTAAGCACTTATTTGAATCTTTTATTAAATTAATTGCCGACGCAATTGATGAAAAGTCACCTTACACAGGTGGCCATTGCCAGCGCGTGCCCGAGTTAACCATGATGTTAGCCGATGCCGCCATTAAAACAGATATTGGCCCGTTAAAAGATTTTAGCATGACCGAAAAAGAGGTCTACGAGCTTAAAATTGCCGCTTGGCTGCACGATTGTGGCAAAGTCACCACGCCAGAATATGTAATGGATAAAGCAACTAAGCTAGAAACTATTTTTGATCGCATTCACCTGATTGATCACCGTTTTGATTTAATGGCTACCCAGCGCGAAAATACCTATTTACGCAAAATGTTATTGATGGATCGTAGCGCAGAAATGGTTAATATTAAGCAAATCAACCACGATGTTAACGTGATTAAGAAGCAATTAAATGATGATAAAAACTTTATTCGTAAAGTCAATTTTGGCAGCGAATTCATGCAACCAGCTGATTTAAAACGTATTACAGAGATTGCTAAGTACGAATATTTAAACGATTCTGGCCACACAGTCAAATTTTTAAGTGAAAATGAAGTGCATAATTTGATGATTGAACGCGGCACTTTAACGCCAGAAGAGCGCATGGTGATTAATAATCATATTGTGGTGACTATTAACATGCTAGAGGCCCTACCTTACCCAAAAGATTTACGCCGCGTGCCAGAATACGCAGGTGGGCATCACGAGCGCATGGACGGCAAAGGCTACCCCAAAGGTTTAACGCGCGATCAAATGTCGATTCCCGCGCGCATAATGGGTATTGCCGATATTTTTGAAGCGCTGACTTCTAAAGACCGGCCTTACAAAAAAGCCAAAACTTTATCTGAAACGCTGACTATTTTAGGCAAGATGAAATTAGATAATCATATTGACCCTGATATTTTTGATTTATTTATCCGTGAGAAAATTTACTTAAAATATGCTGAAAAGTTTTTAGAGCCGCAACAAGTCGATGAAATAAACGAAAAAAACATTCCTGGCTACCTGGCATAGTACTTTGTTTAAAGCTAGCAAGGCGCATTAACGCAACTTGGTAATTAAGTATTTAACTCTTAAGAAATTGCTTGGTTTTTTTAATAACCGCGCCAAATTCAGCTTCAGACACACCATGAAAAAACGCACCATTGGGCGTAAGCCGCAAATTTGGGCCAATGTCACAAAACCCTAAACAAGGAGATTCTTCGATTATAATCGGCAAGTTTTTTTGTTTTAGGGCGAGAGTAAAGGCGGATATTACTTGTTTGCTACCACGCGCCGCGCAAGAAGGGTTATTAGGGTTTGCGCGGTAATTAGTGCAGATGAGAATTTTTTTTATCACTGGTAAGCGTTTACTAATCGTGCAGCTGGTGTGCAGCACAGCCTGCCGCACTTAACGCCAGATAACTGCCTTGCTCATACCAATCGCCCAATACCCAACGCTCGCATATATGGCCGTCTAACTGGTGACTATGTTTTTGCGGGCGGTGCGTATGCCCATGAATAAATAACGGTGGATACGCAAACTCTCGTAGTAATGCATCAACAGCGGCAGCATTCACATCCATAATCTGCATCGATTTAGTCGATTTTGCTTGCTCACTTTTGCTGCGCAATTCTTCAATATAAGTGATACGCTTGCTTAAAGGCTGGCTTAAAAATTGTGCTTGCCAAGCGGCGCTACGCACTTCTGTGCGAAATTGCTGATAGGCTACATCGTCGGTACAAAGTGCGTCACCATGACTTAATAATACAGATTTACCGAACAAATTAACCACAGTTGGATCGGGCAATATTGTTGCGCCTGTTGCTTTTTCAAACCCATCGTTAATTAAAAAATCACGGTTGCCTTTTAAGAAAAAAACCTTAACGCCGACTGCGCTAAGGTTTTTTAAAGCTTGAATGATTGATTGATGTTGACCAGCGGCAATGCCATCGTCACCCGCCCAATACTCAAATAAATCGCCCAATATATACAACGCTTGCGCATGTATGGCGGTATTTGCTAAAAAAGCATTAAATGCTTGAGTTATAGGTGGGCGTGAGTCGCATAAATGACAATCAGAAATAAATAAGCAGTGTTTCATTTTGCAAAGCATGCCTAAGTTTTGTCTAAGTAGCCAAGTCGGATGAGTTAAGTCGGATGAGTTAAGTCAAATTAGCTGACCAATTTTAAGATAGGCTAGCTTTTATGATAATAACTGGTTCAGCTGGCACATCTTGATGGCCTGCTTTGCTGGTGGTTTTAACCGCTCTAATTTTGTCTACTACGTCCATGCCCGCAATGACTTTACCAAAAACGCAATAGCCCCAGCCGCTGGCATTTTTTGCGGTGTGATTTAAAAAAGCGTTATCACCAACATTAATAAAAAACTGACTGCTGGCTGAGTCGGGCACAGAAGTACGCGCCATAGCAACTGTGTATTTATCGTTTACCAAGCCGTTATCGGCTTCATTTTTAATTTCATCTTTAGTTGGCTTTTGTTTCATATTGGCATCAAAACCGCCGCCTTGCACCATAAAGCCATCAATCACGCGGTGAAAAATAACGCCGTCATAAAATCCGCTTTCTACATATTGTAAAAAATTGGCAACAGTAATCGGTGCCTTTTCTGCGTTAAGTTCGAGCGTAATTTCGCCAAAATTGGTAGTGAGTTTAACCACGGGATGAGTCCTTTAATGTTTGAGTTTGCGTGAGGATAACGCGCTAAATAATTGTTTATTTGGCTGACTGTTTACTGTCGTCTTTAGCAATTTCGCCAAGTAATTTTGCGTTTTTAATAATGATAGGCTTGACGGGAACGTCGCTGTAACGCCCAACTGTATTGGTTTGGGTGACCCCAATTTTTTGTATAACATCCATGCCGCTTGTCACTTTACCAAATACGCAGTAGCCAATTTGGTCAGGATCAGGACCAGTGTAGTCCAAAAATTGATTATCAATTAAGTTGACAAAAAATTGCGCGGTGGCTGAATCAGGGTCCGCAGTACGTGCCATGGCAATGGTGCCAGTTTGATTTAATAATCCATTGCCAGCCTCGTTAACAATTGCTGCGCGGGTATTTTTTTCGCTTAAATCACGTTCAAAACCGCCGCCTTGAATCATAAAATGATTAATCACACGGTGAAATATGGTGTTTTCGTAATAACCATCTTTAACATATTGCAAAAAATTAGCTACCGTTTTAGGTGCCTTTTCTGGGTATAGTTCAACCGTAAAATCACCTTGATTGGTTTGAAATTCAACGCTGGGTGCAGCTAGTGTGCAGGTTGATGCACAGAATAATAACCCGCCTAATACTAAATTTTTAATAGTCATATACTAACCAGCACCTTCATAAATTATTTTCCATTGATTGTTTTCATTCGTCCAATATTGGCGTTTGCGCATTTTATTTTGCAAAGCTGCACTTTTAAAATCTTGCTCAAAATTGACTACTACTACTGGTTGTTCTAAACCAGGATAGCCAAACATGCTGATGTCGTTAATTTGAATTGCAACAATTGGTTTGCCCGCTTGAATGCCACGTTTGTAATCTGCCCATTGCGCTAAACCGCCATCGCTATAAAAAAACTTTTTAGAGTAATGACTTAAATATTGATCTGTATCTTGTAAAGCCCAATCGTGACGCCATTCCTCAATAGATTTTTGTAACGATTTTTGGTCTGCTTCATTTGTTTTCAGCTGCTTGCTGGATTTGTCACCTGCTAACCATTCTAACTTATCAGCAATAATGACGGGCGTTTTGCCTAATCGTAAAATCGGTTCTAAGGCCTTTAAATCAGGGTTGCTTAATACAACACAGCCATCGCTGGCGCGCGGTGGTCTACTATAAGTGCCAGATGGCGTGCCGTGTAGCCAAATACCAGAACCGTTTTTGTTTTGATGTAAATCAATTTCGTTTGGATAATTAAGCGGAAAAGCGGCGTCGCCATACATATCAGCCAGTGGCTGGGTAAGTTTTGCGCCAGCGAAATACACTCCTATAGGGGTGCGCTTATCACCTTGTGCTTGTTTGCCAGTGCCATTTTTGCCAACCGTAACGTAATAATCCGATACATATTGCAATGCACCATCGACCTTTTTGTATAAATAAAGCCGAGATTTTGCGGTGTCAACCACAATTATGTTATTTTGCTCTGCGCTAAATTTAACCAATATATTAGGACGTTGCGATGATTTTTTGTCGGATAAATAATACTCAATACGGGTACGGGCTTCATCGCGCAAGCCGGCAATTTGCTCACTACTGGGTGTAACGTGGGCATCGGCTGCGTTGGAGTCACCAAATCCCGTTAAAGCATGACCTTGTGAGGTTAATAAATCGCCGCGAATCAAATACGCAAGTTTAAAGTTTGGCGCGGTGCGAATAAGATCGTTTACCGTTGCAAAAGCTTGCTTGGTTTTGCCTTCGGAAATTTCAATTAAGCTTTTAATAAGCAAGCTTTCGACCAGGTTGCGGCCCAATTTTTGGCCTAATAATTGGTCTGTTAAACTACCATGATTAATAGCTGTCGCATTCCAAGGCAGTGCGATGCAAACAAATACGATTGCATACTTGATAGATTTAAGTGATTGAATCAATTGCATTAATTTATGTTTGTTTCTGCTTAAAATCGTGCGTGCAATAAAATAGTTTTAACGTTAATGGCAATATTTGCGTTGACTAGTTCGATGCAAATTCCTGGTTTATTAACCAAACGCCGCCCACCTTTTTCAATACCAAGGTTTTATCGGTGCTAATGGGTTTGCCATCTGCGCGATAGCTTTGTTTAAAGCTTACTTTTGCATTATCTGCCCCTTCAAGCGTCACTTTTTGATTGGCAATATCTACGCTAATGTTTGAAGGTTTGCTAATGCGATCGCGGCGGGTTTGCTCCCACGCTTTATGACTTTCGCCTTTTGCTGGTTTAAAGCTATCAGCGTAGCTATTAAAGTATTTATCTAAATCTTTGGCAGACCAAGCTTTTGCCCATTTATTTACAGCTTCAATGATACTTTTTTCATCACCAGAACCCGTAACTGTCACTGTTTTTTCTGCTTCTGCTATTTTAGTCGCTTCAACTTTTTTGTCAGCAGCGCGAATTGGCATGGTAGCTGTCTTGCTTGACTTGCTTACATCTGCAATTTTAATAGGTTTAGTTGTATCTACAGATTTGCTAACCACAGTTGTTTTATTGCCAAATAAATCTTTAATCATGGCCAATTTACTTTGCGCGCGCGCGTTGCCGTTATCTAATTGCAACGCTTTGTCATAAGCCTCTGACGCCATACGTGCATAAATATCACCCAAGTTTTCGTGCGCTGTGGCATAACTTGGGTGCGTCTTGATAGCAGTTTCTAGCGCATTTTTGGCTTTATCATATTGACCAGAATCGGCGTATAACACAGCTAAATTATTATATGGCTCTGGCAGGTTTGGGTATTTTTCAGTTAAATCAGAAAACGCCTTAATCGCCTCGTCGCGCTTATTGCTTTCGGCTAAAATAATGCCTTTCATAAACATGGCTTGTGCATCTTTTGGATTGGCTGCCAAGTAGGTGTTTATGCGCTCAAGTGCAGCGGTTGATTGACCATTATCTGCCATTTGCGAGATATCTTTTAGTTCGTCAGCAAACGCATTGCTGCTTACAAAGGTAATTGCAAAAACCAGTTGAATTAGTCGTTTTGAAAATGAATTATTTAGAATTGTCATTATTGTGAACTCATGCGATTTTATAAAAACTCTATTCTATCAACTGCCTAGCTAACCTCCAATAGCCCGCTTGCAATTCATGCATAAATATTCATTAATTTATCAATTTTCACCCTGATTTCACTTTTTTTACACGTTTTGCACTTTATAATCCGCACATGTTAAAAATTTATAATTCTTTAAGCCGCGATAAACAGCTATTTATTCCCATTCAAACCGGCAAGGTTCGCATGTATGTGTGCGGCATGACCGTGTACGATTATTGCCATTTAGGTCATGCGCGGGTGATGGTGGTGTTTGATATGATTTCACGCTGGTTGCGCGCAAGCGATTTTGAAGTAACCTATGTGCGTAATATCACCGATATTGATGACAAAATTATCAAACGTGCTAATGAAAATAACGAGACAATTGCCGTGCTGACGCAGCGTTTTGTAGATGCGATGGACGAAGATGCAGCGCGATTGGACGTTATTCGTCCAACATTAGAGCCGCGTGCCACGGCATATGTTGCTGATATGATTAACATGATTTCTGTTTTAATTATAAAAGGCCATGCCTATGCCGCGGCCAATGGCGATGTTTTTTACAGCGTGCGCAGTTTTGCCGATTACGGTAAATTATCGGGTAAAAGTTTAGATGATTTGCGCGCGGGCGAGCGCGTTGAAGTGGACACGCATAAAAAAGATGCGATGGATTTTGTGCTGTGGAAATCAGTTAAACCAAATGAGCCTAGCTGGGATTCACCTTTTGGCGGACCTAATGGCGGTAAAGGCCGCCCGGGATGGCATATTGAATGCTCTGCCATGAGCGCAAGCTTACTTGGCGCGCAATTTGATATTCACGGCGGCGGTCAAGATTTGCAGTTTCCGCATCACGAAAATGAAATTGCACAATCTGAAGCTGCAAATTTTGACTCAACCCATAACCATGATGGAAAGCCATGCCAAATGGCCAATTACTGGATGCACAACGGGTTTGTGCGCGTTATAAACGAAAAAGATGGGCATGACGAAAAGATGTCCAAATCGCTGGGCAACTTTTTTACGATTCGTGAAGTACTGAAAAAATACGATGCCCAAGTGGTGCGTTTTTTCATTCTGCGCGCGCATTATCGTAGCCCGCTTAATTATTCTGACGCGCATTTAGATGATGCCAAGTTAGCGCTTACTCGCCTGTACACTGCCTTGCGCGGCCACGTTGTTACTGATAGTCAGATTGATTGGCAACATCCGCAAGCGGTGCGCTTTAAAGCCGCAATGGACGATGATTTTAATACTGCAGAAGCGATGGCGGTGTTATTCGACTTAGCAAATGAGTCGAATAAAACGAAGTTAATTGAAACAGTAAGTTTGCTTAAAAACTTAGGCGGCTTGTTGGGATTGTTGCAAAATAATCCCAATGAATTTTTGCAAGGAAAAATTGTTACTAACTCTATTTCCAGTGTGATAACTGACGGTGCAAATATATCAAATGCGTTAATAGGCGCAGGGTTTGACAATACTCAGATTGAGGATTTTATACATTTCCGAATTGAGGCCAAAAAAGCCAAAAATTACGCCGAGGCTGATCGCATTCGTAAAGAGCTTGCAGATGCAGGGATTATTTTAGAAGACACGCCGCAAGGCACAACTTGGCGCCGCGCTTAATCAAACATATTAAAGTTATACATAGGAAAAATCAATGCCCGTAAAACTCCTCGCGCCAAGCTCTGCCTCATTATTGCCAGTCAAAGGCGTTAAGTTAGGCTTTGCCGAGGCGCATGTGCGAAAACCTAATCGTAAAGATGTGTTGGTGATTACTTTGCCTGAAAATAGCCGCGTAGCGGGCGTATTTACGCTTAATCGTTTTTGCGCGGCGCCAGTTATTTTGTGCAAAGAATATCTGGCGCAAGACTCAATTAAAAAACAGGGCATTCGCGCTTTACTCGTCAACACTGGTTGCGCCAACGCGGGAACGGGTGAGGATGGCTTAAGCCGTGCCAAACAAAGCTGCGAAGCTTTGGCTAACTTATTGAATATTAATGCAAATCAAGTACTGCCGTTTTCTACTGGCGTTATTTTGGAGCCATTGCCAGTTGATAAAGTTATCAACGGCATGCCAGCTGCAATTGAAAATTTAAAAGAAGAAAACTGGTTAAACGCGGCTGAAGCAATTATGACCACCGATATTGTTGCTAAAGGCACATCACGACAAATTAAACTCGGCAACAAAGAGGTCACGATTACGGGTGTTAGCAAGGGCAGCGGCATGAGTCACCCTAATATGGCGACTATGTTAGGTTACATCGCAACCGATGCCGCTGTCAGCCAGGCTGCGCTTGAAAGCATGATTCAATATGCTGTCAATAAATCGTTTAATTGCATCACTGTTGATGGTGACACATCAACCAATGATAGCTTGATTATGATGGCGACTAACTTAGCGGGTAATGCAGAAATCAGAGAAGATAGCACTGATTACACGCTTTTACGTGACACGTTAACCGAGGTTGCGGTTGAATTAGCACAAGCGATTGTGCGCGACGGCGAAGGCGCAACCAAGTTTATGACGGTGAAGGTTGAAGGTGGTGAGACCGAAGCCGAATGCCGTAAAGTTGCTTATGCAATCGCCCATTCACCACTGATTAAAACCGCGTTTTTTGCTTCGGACCCTAACTTAGGTCGTATCTTAGCTGCGATTGGCTACGCGGGCGTTGACGATTTAGATGTAAATAATATGGCATTGTATTTAGGAAATGAGACAGGCAGCGACATATTAGTGGCCGAAAAAGGCGGCCGCGCGGCGAGTTATAAAGAAGAACAAGGCGCAGCGATTATGCAAGAATCGGATATTTTGGTGCGCGTGGTGTTAAATCGCGGCGTTGCAAATTGTACGATTTGGACCTGCGACTTTAGTTATGACTATGTGAAAATTAATGCCGATTACCGAAGCTAATTATTAATGAATCAGTTAGAAAACTTAATTACGCGCGCTGAAGGCTTAATAAGCAAATTAGAGAATTTATTGCCAGCTAATGCCCCGTCCGTAGATTGGCAAGCTACCGCCTGGCGCTGGGTAAAAATTGATGGTAAAAGTCAATTACTAGCTGTAGCAAAACCACATCTAATTGCGCTTAACAATATTCATTTTGTCGATAAGCAAAAGACAGAGATTGTGCGCAATACACGCCAATTTTTAGCTGGGTTACCCGCTAATAATGTGCTGTTAACTGGCGCACGTGGCACAGGAAAATCTAGCATAATCAAGGCTTTACTAACAGAATTTGCAGCGCAAAATCTGCGATTGATTGAAGTAGAGAAGAGTGATTTGGTGCAATTACCAGAGATTATGGGTTTAATTAAAGGTCGCAAGGAAAAATTTATTATTTTTTGCGATGACCTAACTTTTGAAGCAAATGATGAAAGCTATAAAGCGTTAAAAGTCGTATTAGATGGCTCGGTTTCAGCGATTTCAGACAATATGTTGGTGTATGCAACGTCGAATCGCAAAAACTTAATGCCGGAATTTATGATTGACAATCTTGCCACCAAACATAGCGATGGTGAGATTCGCCCAAGTGATACGATTGAGGAAAAAACTGCGCTGGCAGAACGTTTTGGCTTGTGGTTATCGTTTTATGCGTTCAATCAAGATGAATATTTAGCGATTTGCAAATGCTGGTTAGCAACGTTTGATATTGCGTGGGATGACGCTGCAAGCCGCGCTGCGCTTAGCTTTACGCATACACGTGGCGCGCGCAGTGGGCGTGTGGCGCACCAATTTGCAAGAGATTACGCAGGAAAAATACAACTCCAAAAATGAGTAATACCATTCATGTGGCAGTTGCCATTTTGCAACGAAAAAATGACGATGGACAAAACGAATTTTTACTCGCCAGCCGCCCGCACGGTAAAGGCTGGGCGGGCTGGTGGGAGTTTCCTGGCGGTAAAATTGAGGCTGGTGAAACGCCTGAACATGCCTTAGTGCGCGAGCTTCAAGAAGAGCTTGGCATTACGCCAACGCTTACGCAGCAATGGCTAAAGCGCCGTTTTGATTATCCGGCCATTTCACAAAACGGACATGATTCAGCTGCCAAAACCGTGTTGCTGCATTTTTATTTTGTAAACGCTTGGCAAGGTGAAATCACGCCCAATGAAGGCCAGCAATTAAGCTGGCAAAATGCGCAACACATCACCGTTTCACCCGTGTTGCCCGCCAATGCGCCAATTATGCAAGCGCTGGCATTGCCGCCAATTTATGCAATTTCTAATATGGCAGAAATGGGCGAGCGCGCTTGGTTAAACGCGCTAGAAACACAGCTTAAAAATGGTTTGAGATTAATGCAATTACGTGAGAAGCAGTTGGCAAGCCCAGCATTAATGCGGCTTGCAGAGCAGGTGTTAACGATGGCAAGCGCATATGACGCAAAAGTTTTAATTAATACGGATGTGGCGTTAGCGCAAAAGATTGGCGCGCTATATACAGGCAAACTCGGCGTGCATTTAAGCAGTTTGCAGCTTATGCAAATGATTGAAAAACCAGTGGGCGTAATGGTTGCGGCGTCTTGCCATAACACGCTTGAGTTAGCGCATGCGCAGCATTTAGGATTAGATTTTGTGGTTTTATCGCCTGTTTTGGCTACAAAAAGTCACGAAAACGCAGCCACTTTAGGTTGGGATAATTTCAAAAAATTACTGGAAAATTCAATAATGCCAGTTTACGCACTCGGCGGCATGCAGATGCTTGATTTAGATCAAGCCTTAAGTTGCGGCGCGCGCGGCATTGCTATGCAGCGCGCTATTTGGCAGTAAATTTACTCAGTTACTTTAATCGGTAAAGTTACCAATTGTTGCGTCACTTTGCCTGTTGCATCTCTAAACGTTAACGTTAAATCTAGTTTCTCACCCACTAAAAGTGGTTTTTTTAAATCGAACAACATTAAATGAAAACCGCCAGGCGTGAGCTTTTCTTCTATACCCGCTTTTAACGGAAACTCTGGCAACATACGCATTTTCATTACGCCGTCATTCATTGTCATACTATGAATTTCTACCGAACTGGCAAGTGGCGTTTCTGCACGAATAAACGTGCTGTCATCTGCGCTAATAAATGTCATGTAAGCCGCGCCTACGCTTTGCCCTGGTGCATTGGCGCGAGCCCAGGCGTCCATTATTGCCACACGATTATTCACCTCGCACGCTGTTAATAAAAGCGCTAACGTAATTACGCCAGCAAAAAATTTAATCATTTTTGTCATTTATCATCCTCATATTCTGGATCAATCGGTTTATTGTCGGGTATTTTATAATTTTCGTTTGCCCAATCGCCCAAATCTATAAGCTTGCAACGTTGGCTGCAAAATGGCCTAAACGTATTGCTGATAGAATATTCGATGAGTTTTTTGCAATTAGGGCAAGCGACTAATCGCGGGCTGTTGGCAGACATTAGAAATTGGCTTTAAAGTCGAATCTTTAAATTTTACGCAATATTGGCGTTGTAATAAAGTATTTACTGTAAAACTTTTGCTGCGCAGGCAATAAATTCGCTATAAGTTACACAGTGTCATTTTAAAATCAATGGCGTGGTCGCATTGTTTAGGTTTTTGCACAAAATCTAGGGCAAAAAAACGTACATTAATGGCATATTTATTAGCGCTTACTTCAGGAAAGCACGGACAATCATCTAATAATTCAATTCTTAACATTTGCGCTGGTTTTGCGCCGCCCAACATTTGCTGAAAAAAACCAGTATTTACATGATGGTTAGACGCTAAACCGCTGCCGCGCAAAATATGTAAAATGGTTTTAACAGCGTTATACATTGGAATAAGACGAGTCAACCAGTCTCCAAAATCGGCTTTGCGCTTTACTTCATCAAGATTAAGCCAGTGATGGTAGGAAGGTAAATCAAACTGACATACTCCGCCCAAAATACCAGCGCGCGCCTTTATGCTCATTAGCCAGTCGTTCTCGCGTAAGTGTTGGCCTAACTTGGCGTTATCGCTGCGTAAGGTAGTAGAGCTGGCGCCGATTTCTTTTAAAATACCGTTTAAAACCGCTTCGGCAATAATCGGGTTACCGCGTAAGTTTTGCATCGCCAATCGTTGGCGATCAAGCTCTTGCACCAAATCCATTTTAAGATCGGCGCGGTCGATAATATCCAGCATTTGTAATAGCGAAATAAGTGCGCTGTGATGATTGTGCTGATTGCCAGCAGCAACATTTAGCAAAATTTTGCCAAATATATCCTCAAGGCGCAGCAAGGTGCGAATACGTTCGTTAAAAGGAAATTCGTAGCTAGACATGACAAAAAGTCTGCTCATTTATAGTAGTTAATTGAGGTGGATTATCAGATAGTTTTGCTAACTATGCAAGTATTAAGGTATTTTTGATGAATAAGCATGACATTGTTACGCAAGTCTGTCATGTTTTTGTCATTTTTGATTATATCGTCCGCACATTTTAAAAGTTTTTTGCGTGGAGTTTGCGCTTTAATGATTTGCAAAATTTCAGATTCTGGCAATTGACTGCGCATTTTTACACGGGCAATTTGCGTGGCTTTATTACAATCAATCAGCAAAATGCGGTTGATAAGCGGTAAATATCGCGGGCTTTCAAACAATAATGGAATCGCCAAAATTTGATACTGTACGCTTTTACTTGGTGACATTTGGTTTGCTTGTAATTTTAAAAGCGCAGCTGTGTAAATGGCGGGGTGCATTAGCGAATTTAACTTAGCGCGCGCATTATTGTCGTTAAAAACAAGCGAGCGCATGGCAGCCCGATTTAATGCGCCCTCGGGCGTGATATATGCGTCGCCAAAATAGGTTTTAATTTCAGTAACAAGCGGTTGTTTGGCTGCGGTTAATTGGTGGGAAATCACATCAAGATCGGTAACTGGCACGCCAAGCTCAGCAAATATATTGGCGGCCTCACTTTTGCCGCTGCCAATGCCGCCCGTTAACGCAATTACAAACATAAGCGAGCGACTACAAGCATAAGTTTGCTATAACAATCATTTAGTGCGGAACATTTAGTTAATTGGGTAAATATAAGTGCATCAACTGAGCGCCAAAAAACAGTGCAGCAACGCCGCCCAAAGCTAAAAATGGGCCAAATGGGATAGCTGTGCCGCCATCTTTGCCTTTAAACATAATTAAGCCAATGCCTATTACTGCGCCTGCCACGGAGCTTAACAAGATTACTGCGGGTAACATTTGCCAGCCAAACCAGGCGCCAATTGCCGCCAGCAGCTTAAAATCGCCATAACCCATACCTTCTTTACCAGTGACAAGTTTAAAAGCCCAATAAACGAGCCATAAAATTAAATAGCCAAAAATTGCGCCTAAAACTGCCGATTTCAAATCAATGTTTAAATTTACGTGATGGTCAGCAAAGCCACCATTCATATTAAATATTAGACCCAGCCACAACAATGGCAAAGTAATATCATCAGGCAACAACTGCGTATCAACATCGATAAACGTGAGTGTGACAAGCGCAAATACTAAAATCCACGCAAAAATTGTAGTGGCAGTAAAGCCATACTGGTAGGCAACTGCGCCAATTAACGCACCAGTTAAAACTTCAATTAATGGATAGCGCAAGCTAATACCGGTTTTGCAACCTTTGCATTGTCCACCCAGCATTAAATAACTAATCACAGGAATATTTTCAAGCGCTGAGATTTGATGGCCGCACTTGGGGCAAGCCGAACGCGGCGTGATGATATTGTATGTAGTTTGAGCGGGGACAGCACTCAACCCAGCCACTGTTAAGTCTTCGGTTCTGCCCTGTAATTCTAAACAGTTGGCGTGCCATTCGCGCTCCATCATTTTGGGCAGGCGGTGAATCACCACGTTTAAAAAGCTGCCCACAAGCAGGCCAAAAATGACAGAAAATGTCACAAATACAGTTGAATTATTGCGTAATAGTTCTGAAAGCGGCGTTAAAAAATCAAACAAAGAATTAAACATAAACTTTTCCGAAGCTGTGTAAACTTATGTAATCATGGCATCGTTAATGATTGTATGCAACAAATGGACAAAATTGGCGTTAAAATTGCTTGATTAATTAAGCATAGTCACCATTTAAGTAATACCATAGTATTCATTAGGCAATAAAAGGATAAAATGACCGAAAATAATTTTCCGTTAAACGCTGCTGAAATTGTCGAGCTAAATAACATTAACCATCCACAATGGGATGAGCCGATTATTTGTCGTGTAGAAGTTGATTTGCCAGGTTGGTTAACCCAGTTAACCAATGGAAAACAGTGGGAGGTATTTAGCGAAGACGAGGCTGAAACCTGCATTAGCTTTAGTTTGCGCGAGCGCGAATTAAAAAATAACAAACAATTGCCAAAAATAACATCTAAATTAAAGCCAAGTTTAGCGCCAAGACTGGCTGAAGTAACGCTTTATCACAACGGTTATGCGGTCGTTGATGTGGATGGCAAAGCCTTATTTGGCGGCACGTTAACCAATGGCACTAGCGATTGCGCTCATTTAAGTTATTTTCATGCTGATAGCGGCGAGCCGATTACATTAAATTAGCCGCTACACTTGTATAATGATACGCTGCCAATAATCGCCTGTTGACTGGCTAAATCGGCTAATATTTCCGCGCCAAACATAGTAATTGCATTAACATCCGCAACATTAAGCTCATCTGCAAGTCGCATTAATGCTTGTTTTCCTGTTAATTGATCGCATTTTATTAAACTTAATAATTGAAATGTCATGTGGTTTAATTCAATAAATTTCACATTATTTTCGGTGTTTCTAAACACTAATAAATACGTTTGTACCTTTAATGTTGGGTGCTTGCCTTTTGATATATTTTGCACGGCGAAATCGTAATTTAACAGCATGTGCGACTGCGCTAATATCGGTTTTTCGTTTAATAAATCAATTTTATCGCTTAATTTTACGGGCGCCATTTGTTGCGAGGCAACTGCTAACTCTACCCATTCGTAATGCGCAAGCGATTGAAAATAAATGGGTAAACCGAGTCCTGACCCTATAAAAAGCAAAAACTGCTGCGGAATTTCTCTAAAAATTGGTGTGGCTGCTTGATGGTTAGCAAAAAATGCACGCACTAATTTATGCCATGCTTGTGCGCCCAACATGCTCTGGCAGTCGGGGAAGCAAGCTGAAACTGAACTAAAAATAGTATTAAAAACAATTTCGCGGTAAATGCCCATTCGCGCATCAATAACTTTTGCGGGTTTTTTGTTGGTTTTTGGGCTGCGAATGTGCGCGGTGAAAGCAATTTGGTAGCGTTGAAAATCAAGCATATGCTTGGGCATTTATGCGCGCTTGGTAAGCAGCGATTTTATTCACTTCTTGCATTAATTCTGGCAGTGCAGGAATGTTAGTGTCGCGTTCTAACAGCGTAGGAAACACACCAAATAATTGATAAGCTTCGTCTAGCAGCGACCAGACGGGATCAATGATGTTTTCTCCATGTGTATCCACCAACACATTATCTTTTACTTGCAAATGGCCTGCAATGTGGCTGTAAACAATACGTTCGCGCGGTAATTGGCGCAAAAACGCACTGGCATCTTTAATTGGATCGCGGTGTTGGCCATTGCTAAAATTAACGCAATTGACATAAATATTATTAATATCTAGATGCAATAAACAATCGGCTTCAGTGAGTACCGCATTTAAAAACGTAATTTCATCCATGGTTGAGATGGGTGCGGCTACATAAAACGATATATTTTCAACCGCAATGCGTTGGCCTAAAATATCTTGCGTTTGACGAATACGCGCTGCCACGTATTTGACCGCTTCATCGGTAAAAGGAATCGGCAACAAATCGTACAGATAGCCGGCTTGACCATGTTGAATATCGGTACAGTAACTTAAGTGTTCGGTGTAAAGCGGGATTTTATTGATTGCTAGAAATTGTTTTACTTGTTGTAAAAAGCCAATATTTAGCGTATCAACCCCGCCTAGCGATAAACATAATCCGTGGCAGGCAATTGGGTAGCGCTCCACAAACCAAGCCAAATCGGCTTCGGCTTTGCCGCCCGCGCCAATCCAGTTTTCGGGCGCGATTTCGACAAAGTTAATATTGCTGATGCTTGGGTCTACATGATTACAGTCGTTAAACAGGCGTTGAATTTGCGGTATTAGCTCGCGCTTTAATCCTAGCCCAACACCTTTTATATCAGCCAATAAAGCCACTAAATTTTACCTTTAAATCAAAACAGCGCATTACGCGCTGATTGGATGTAGTTTTGAAAAATTATTTTTTGTCTGAATGGCAAGAACCTTCTTTGCCTTTCATCTCTGCGTGACAGCTACCGTCTTTTGCTTTATCAGTCATTTGGTCAGTCATCATATCCGCTTTCATTTCTGCGCTGCAATTACCATCTTTCATTTTATCTGCACTGCAAGATCCCTCAGCACTTTTTTCTGTCGTGCCTTTGTCCATTTTGGTTTTTTCTGCCGTTTTTTTGTTTGCGCCGCACTTGCCTGTACCGCATTTACCATCTTTCATTTTTGTACCCGCTGTTGCATCGGCTACTTGATAGCCACTGCTCAGCGATTTAATCGCAAATGGATTGTCGGCGGCCTGAATGCTAGTAGAAGCAATTGTTGCAGCAAAAGCCCCACATACGGCTAAAGATAACGCTTTATTAGTTGAGTTCATTTCAAAAATTCCTTTAAAATTAATAAGTGATGATTAAGCTTAATGCGCGTCAATCATTTCAATTGTTATAGCCTAGTTTCTTATGTGTTTGTTTTTAATATCTTAATTTTCTACATTTTACCTTTAAGATAAATAGATATGCGCTGTTTAGATGCAGACGGCATTTCGATATTGTTGTTACTTTCAATTGAGCTAATCATTGCTTTTATAGCTACGCAAAGAGTTTGTAAATGTTGACTAAATTGTTTGCACTTTTTGCAAATAAATAAATGCAATTTAAGTGCAAATCGTTCACGCAACGTTAATTTTCGATCTAACGATTGTGAAATAAGCTGACTAATTTGTTTGCAATTCAACATGCTAAATTCTATTCATTTCTAAACAATACATGTACTAAACAGCTTAAAAACTGCTATGCACTCAACCAATTGATTTCTAAACATTTTCTTAATCCCATCCGGGCTCTGTACAACATTACCCAAGCATTGGTCGCACTAATATTCAGTTCCTTACAAATTTCATTATTATCGGTTTCATGCACGTCGCGCATCAAAAATAATTGCGCAGCTTTTGCAGGTAATTTTTCTATGCAAGTTTGTAAAATACCTAAAAATTGTTTCTGCTCCAGTGCGCCTTCTGGCATATCCCATGCAAGTGGTGGTTCAGCCCAGTGGCCTTTTTCATCAAAAAATTCATCCATGTTGGCATCCTCGTCGCTCAATAAATCGCTGGCAGCTACTTCGCGCACACTTTTGCGCATTACATCAATTATTTTATGTTTTAAAATGCCAGTTAGCCAAGTGCGCGGCGCTGATTGCTGGGCAAAGTTGGGCGATTTAATGGCGGCTAAAAAGGTTTCTTGCACTACGTCTTCGGCTTGGTGCGGGTCGCGCAAACGCGCCAGCGCAAAGCGATATAAATAATCGCCATGCTCGTTAAGCCAATTGTGCACGTTAGGAGTTGCCATTTTTAAGTAATTCTCACTTTTTGTTGCATTAATTGTACATAATAGTTGGCATCTAGTGCAGTATTATTGCGCTGCGCTTGCCAAATACTTTCGCCTAGGCATTCTAAAATATCGTGTTGGGCTTTGTGTTCAAAGTCATGCTCTGATTGATATTTTAATTTTAATTTCTCGTCAATATCTTTAATACCAATGGGTTGATTAATACTAATTTGCTCTGCAATAGAAAGATGCAAACTCATGTGCAAAAAAGGGTTGGTTTCGCCAAATTCTGGAAAATATTCTTGATGCATAAACTGCTGCGGCGCGTTTAAAATCGCATGATATTCGGGGTGCATGTGCATGATGCCAAGCGCGATTTTTTCTAAATCGCTGAGTGGTTTTTGCGCATTAAATTGCGCCCAAGTATTAAAAAAGAACTCGCGCGCTTCGTCGCGCGACGGATTAAATAAAGACATGATGAGTTTAATTGTGACCTAAAAGTTATTTAAAGACCTTAATTTTAAAATGTGACAGAATTGTCATTAACAATTGAAGCGATTAATCTCACAGATTAACCACCTTACTTTTAGCAAACAAGCCAAGCACCGCCGTATATTGCAGCAATTCGTTGCGGCCGTTCATGGGCGCAATTTCACCATTGCCATAAAAACCAATTATCGGCAACTTAGGAAATAGCGTTTTAAGTAAAGCTAAATCTTGATCGCTACCATTGTAAAAATAAGGCCCGCGGCCAAGACATGAAAACAACAGCGCAAAAGCCGGATCGGTGCCTAATTGTTGTTTTAGCTGGCCCGCCGTTTTAACAATATCCACTTGCGCGGCGTCTACGTCTCGCACCGCCCAACTAAGCCAATCGCCCACTTGCAGCGATTTTGTTAATGTGACAGATGCTTCGTTCACATTTTCGATAATGATAGATGCAAGGCCATATTCGCCGCGTTCAAGCATACTAGCTTTGCTGGCGTAAACCGCCATTAATTGATGATAGGGCGGCGAACTGCTAGTTTTGGCCTGTTTTTGCCATGCAGAAATTAGCGTGTTTAGCGCAGGCAAATTGGCTATGCTAACTAAATCGTTGCCTAGCACAGCAGTAATTTTACGCGGACTAGAGATGATTTTTAATCCGTGTGATGCGGCAACTGCCATGTTTACATTTTTTAACGCTACCTCGCAATAACCTTGGGTAGTACCTTTGCCGTTTTGCCAAACTGAGAATGGTCCATGACCAATGGCATCGCCAGAAACGCCGCCAAATCTTGCGAAGCCGTTCAATTCAACGTTATTTTGCCCAGAATTAATGCGCTCTGCACCAATTAGCCCAGATTTGTTCAATTCTGGTTTAATCAACTCAGATTTATTTAACCAGGTTGTATTAATCGCATTAGGCGCTGTTAATGTAAGCAGCAACTGATTGTTAGCTTCTTCAAGTTTTGGATGACTAAAATTAAGCTCGGTAAACACCATTGCAGCTGCAGCAGGGCTATCAATCACCCAATCTTCTTCAGTAAAAATACCAGTTGCCGAGCAGCCAATAATTTGCGTGCAACTACCAGCCTTGGCGGCGGCTTTAATAGCCGATTGCGGGTCGGCTGCAAATTCAGAAGTGAGATAAAGCAGCACGCTGCTCGGCTGCGTAATGCCAGCTTTTTCCATCGCCATAGTAACCGCTTGCGCGGCCAGATCGGGCGATGCACTTTTGCCAATTGCTAAGCCTGTAGCGACTTTCAAGCAGTATTCACTTTCAAACAATGTTTACTTTCAAACTATGCTCACTTCTTGTTGATGAGCTGTCAGGTTAATTTTCGGCATCACTTTATCTTTAAATTCACATAAATCTACAATACAGCACTCGCCGCATTTTGGGCTGCGCGCAGTACAAGTATATCGGCCATGCAAAATTAATAAGTGATGCGCAGCTTGCAAATATTGTTTAGGAATTGTTTTGACATATTTTTGCTCAACTTGCAGCACATTTTTACCCGTGGCTAGTTTGGTGCGGTTTCCTAAGCGAAATAAATGCGTATCTACCGCGATAGTTGGCTGCCCAAAAGCAGTATTTAAAATTACATTGGCTGTCTTGCGACCCACGCCAGGCAGGGCTTCTAGCGCCGCTCGCGTGTTTGGCACAGCGCTATGATGCAAATCGACTAATTGCTTGCAACAAGCAATTACGTTTTTAGCTTTAGCGTGATATAGCCCGATGGTTTTGATGTAAAACTCAAGGCCCGCTATACCCAAATCAAATATGGCCTGTGGCGAGTTGGCTGCCTTAAATAGCTTACGCGTGGCAATATTTACGCTTTTATCAGTTGCTTGCGCCGATA
This sequence comes from Methylotenera sp., assembly GCA_043735225.1. Classification (GTDB taxonomy): domain Bacteria; phylum Pseudomonadota; class Gammaproteobacteria; order Burkholderiales; family Methylophilaceae; genus Methylotenera_A. Next base: position 40,753 of record JAYTEL010000054.1, read on the forward strand.
AAATGACTGCAATTAACAGCTGGAAGGTTGAGGTATGTTCTAACTCGGTAGTGGGGTTGGGAATGGCCGCCGCAAGACGCTTAAAGATGGCTAAGCGTTTTTCGGCGTTCATAATTTTATTGAATCTGACGCTGTACCGTAAACAATATGAACCATTGTATTATGCCCAATGATTGTTTATGCAGGCTTTAATGCACCGCCCACTTGTAGTTTTGCTTTGCTGGTGCGGCTGCCAGCCCAATTGCGCGCTGCAATTAAGCAGCCTAATCCTATGAATGCACCAGGCGGTAAAATGGCCAATAAAAAGCCATTATAGTTGGGAATCACGTGTATGACCAAAGCTTTAGCTTGCGGAAATATTAAATCTATACCCGATAATATCGTGCCTTTGCCCACTAGCTCGCGAACGGCGCCCAATAATGCCAATACACAAGCTAGCCCAAAGCCCATCATAAAGCCATCAAGCGCAGATGGCGTTGTGGGATTTTTGGCAGCAAATGATTCCACCCGAGCCAGCACAATACAGTTGGTGACAATTAGGGGGATGAAAATGCCCAATACCAAATGTAGCGGGTGCACATATGCGTTCATGCTTAAATCAATAATCGTCACCAAGGCGGCAATGATTAAAATAAATACTGGATTGCGTAACTCTTTGGGTATAAATTGACGCACAGGCGAAACGGAGGCATTACTTAAACACATCACAAATGCGGTTGCTAAGCCAAGCGAAAAGCCGTTCACCATGCTAGTTGTCATGGCTAAAGTTGGGCATAGCCCCAAAAGCTGCACCACACCAGGATTTTGTTTCCATAAACCGTTTTCTACAATTTCGCCGTATTTTGCTATTTGATGTCCTGCCATTTTATTGCTCCTAACCTTTTTTTTGAGTTGCAAATAATTTCGCACTGTTAACTTCTACATAATGTAAAGCCGTTTGGGTAATATTAACCACCGCGCGCGGCGTGATGGTAGCGCCCGCCATATAATCAAATTGGCCGCCATCTTTTTTGACTTTCCACTGCGCACTCGGGCGCGTAGTCAGTGATAATTGATTAAACGCTTTAATCCAATCACCATGTAATACATCAATATAATCACCCAAGCCAGGCGTTTCTTTATGTGCAATCACGCGCACGCCGCTAATGCTACCATCGCTACGCACCGCCATCAGCAGCTTAATATCTCCACTGTAACCGTTGCGCGCTGTTGTTTCTAAAATCACCGCTGTGGCAACGCCTGCCAGTTTAGCAACATATATTTTGGTCGCGCTGCGATTATTTAGTTCACCGCCTGCTGGCACATTCACAAAGTCTTCCAACGGTTTGTTGTCGTATGCAGTTGCTGGCAATACTTGCGCGAACGATTTCATCTTCTCAATTGATTCGTTAACTTCTATTTTGTCTTTGCTAAATTCGTGTATAAAAGCAAGGCCTAAAGTGCCAACAAAGGTAAATGTTGCCATAATCATGACCGTTTTTGCGGTATGTCTAAAAATTGATTCAACCATTATTTTTCATGCCCAAACACGCGTGGTTGCGTACTGGCGTCTATCAATGGTACACAAATATTCATAAAAATAACGGCAAACGCCACGCCGTCAGGATAGCCACCATAAACGCGTATTATATAAGTTATTAGCGCGACGCCTGCTGCAAACCATAGCTTACCGTTGGGCGTCGTTGGGCCACTTACGGGGTCGGTAATGATAAAAAATGCAGCTAACATGCTCGCGCCACTAAATAAATGAAACATTGGCGATGCAAAGTGAGCAGAATCCACCATCCAAAAAACGCCAGAAACAATCGCCAACGTAGCTAAAAACGCCATTGGCAAATGCCAACTAATAATTTTTTGTTGCCATAAATATAGGCCGCCAAGTAAATAGGCGCCCGTCACAAATTCGTTACCTTTGCCGCCAAATGCGCCAAACATTGGCGCTTGAGTAATGCTGCCTATTTCATGCTTTAAAATTAATTGTGTTTTTAAATAATCCAGCGGTGTAGCACTTGTGACCGCATCTATCAACGTACCTTGTGGCAATATGCCGCTAAAAATATAACTAAATTGGTCAGCAAAACTTAATTTAGTTTGTGCCAATTGCAAAGCAGTTGGCCACTTAGTCATAATTACGGGAAAAGAGATAATGAGTACCGCGTAGCCAATCATGGCAGGATTAAACGGGTTGTAACCCAAGCCGCCATAAAGCTGTTTAGAAAACACAATTGCAAACAACGTACCAACAACGATGAGCCACCACGGCGCAAGTGGTGGAATAGCAAGAGCCAACAGCCAAGCCGTTGTCACCGCGCTGTAATCATTTAAAAATGGCGCAATTGGGCGCTGGCGAATTTTTAGCATGGCTGCCTCTGCTGCCAATGCAGTGATTGTTGCCAGCACAATTGTCACCAATATGCTGCCGCCGTACACCCACACGTAGGCAATAATGCCAGGCACCAGCGCAATCAATACCTTAAGCATAATGGTGCTAACAGAAGGCGCGTTAGAAATATAAGGTGAACGGTTCAATATTGTCTTTCAAACTACACTAATCTTTGAATAATTTATCAATTCCGCGCAGGCGGGAATCCATTTTTAATGTTACTTTTTGCCTTAAGGGAAGCTTTTTTCTTTGGCTGCTTCAGCTGCCGCTTTGGCAGCTTTGGCTTTAGCAATTGCGGCGGCAATTTTAGCCTGCTTGTCTAGATTGGCTGCGGCGCCCAAGTCAGATGTTTCACTCGTTGCATCAATGCCAACTGCTTGTCTTCTCGCATCAATTTCTGCAATTTCTTTTTTTACCATCTCATCTGCATCAGCGACGTTTTTTGGCGCTTCGCCGGAGGTAACAGCAGCAACTTTAGCAGCTTTCGCACGTGCAATAGCGGCGGCAATAGCGGCTTGCTTGGCATCTTTTTGCGTAGCCTCACTATCTTCAGCAGAGGCCGCATCGCTATAGCTTGCTGGTGAAATAGCTATTTGCGGTTCTTGCGCTTTTTTCTCTGCTTCTTGTTTTAGCAAAGCGGCGCGATCGGCATGTTTTTGCGCGCGTTCTAATTTATCGCGCTCAATGCGTTCAATTCTAAAATCGTTGCGCTCACGCGCCAAATCAGCGGCTTCTTTGGCTTTGTCGGTGGCAATAATCTCGCTTTTG
>JAYTEL010000055.1:0-23818 GCA_043735225.1 Methylotenera sp.
TTTGTACTTTTTTCGAGCGCAAAATCTAATTTTCCTGCTGCCAAAAATATTTGCCCAAGTTTAGTAATAGCGTTGATATTTTTTGGGTCTTGCTCGGCCACTTCGCGCATTAAAGAAAAGGCGCCTTTCCAATCACCCTCTCGCTCTGCCACGAGTCCAAGTCCATACATGGCTTTGCTCATATTTTTTTTGATTTGTAAGGCGTTTTGAAATTCTAATTTAGCTTTTGCAGGCTCTTTATCTATTAATGCCATGCCTTTTTGATAGTATTTTTCGGCTTTCTCGTCTGGTGTAGAGCAAGCGACAAGCTGCATTAACAAGAATGTAGCCAGTAGCCATTTGAAACCGTTTTTCTTCATCATCATTTAATTGTCTCGCATTTAGATTATCAGTTTATTTTTTAATATGGTTTTAGATTTTGTTTTAATGATTAAGTAGTTTGATTAATTTTTCTACTTAAAATTAATTCGGCACGTAGCCATCCAATAATGGCAGGCTTTCGTGCAAAAAGCTTTGGATGCGCACGTCGGCTGCGGTTTCATTCTCATTTGGGCGTAAATAAGTGGTTACGCGCACCAATGCGCCGTCGGTTCGGTTACGCTCAATTGCGTCTTTTAACAAATACCATTTCATCAAATATTCATTAGCTATATGCCTGCCACGCTGCTCAAACCAATAATAAACCACTTGGCGATGATTATCTTTATTGATCATCGTACGATTCACAAAAAAGTCTTTTTTACCGGCCACTTGAATGGCCATTCTGTTCAAAGATGAAATTACCCAGCCGCCGCCTGGCATGCACACTTGCGGCGAATGCGGAGATACGCCCTTACGTTGCGACGCATAGTACGCTACATAAAAATTGACCGCTCCTTTGGACGGATTTTTATAATCTGCCAACAAGTAATCATCAACACCCAAAAATGTTTCTACCGATTTATCCATGCGCTCTTCTTTAGCTTGCCAGCCATTTATATTGGTCGGAAAAGTGACAAATTTCGCTCTTGCAGGAATAAACTCTTGTCGACCGCCTAATACAGTAACAGCTAAAACAGAGACTAAAATTATGGCAATACTTATTAATAAGGGCTTGCTTATTGTTTCTTGCATACCGCTTGGCTTGGCAGCTTGCACTACTGGCACATCGACAGCTTGCCAAAAACTGCGTTTTTGACCAAATCTTTCTAATATTAAAATTTCTGCAACTAGAATAAGCAAGCAGATCATAAAAATGATCCAACCTTCAAAATAGTGCAAAAATCCTTCTGCCTGATTATTGCCCCAATGGTTAACTAAAATGCCCACCATGGCAATCCGCGCGCTATTCATCACAATGGTAATGGGTATGGCAGATATAAATACTAAAGCACGCTTCCACAATGCGGCCTTAAACATATAAGCCATTAAAAAACTAATAGATAGTAGCGGATACAAATAACGCAAACCACTACAAGCTTCTACTACTTGTAACTTATACACTCCCAAATCAATGACGTTACCTTCTAAGAAAACGGAGTTGCCGAGCAATCTTAAAAAGCTCACGCCCAATTCAGACGATATTAATTGTAAACGCCAAGAAAGCTGCGCACCTACAAAATAAGGTAGTGGAATCGCAAATAATAAAAACGCAATGGGCAGCCACGAGACTTTTAGTAAAGACTTTCCGCCGTAGGAAAGTATCAAACCGATGACGGTTAAAAGAAAACCAAACTGAATCAACACAAATATAGCTGACAATTCGCCTAGTATTAAGCCTATGGTTGCAATTGCAATTAAAGCTGGCCCAACCCATGACGATTCGCCAATACTGGCAAATAATGCACTTTTGCGCGACCATAAAAACCATAATGTAATCAGCGGTATAAAATAGCCATGACCATATTCTTCTTGATTATTCCAGCGCGTCACTAAATCACTTAAGCCGCCAAAATAGGCCGCAAACGCCATTATTAAAGCGATGATGAATAGTTTTTGATTGCTAGTTAGTTGAAAATTCAAAGTGCGGCTCTTAACTTTTTTATATTAATTAATGTATTTTGTTTGGTTTAATAAAACTCTAGTTTTAACTAAGCAAATTGTATGCCGTTTTGATAGGTATAAATTTTATTAGCTTGCTTATTGATAAAATGGCGCTGCAAGTGGCTCACCCATTATTAAACCTTGCGTTGGCCAATAAACACTTTTCCAATAGGCTTCTACTAATGTGTCACCTGCCAAATAATGCTCTATTAACACTTTTGGATTTGGAAACTTTTGCCAATAATTGCAAGGCTCTGATACCGAGCCGTAAGTGCCAGTTGCGCCCGCTTCTAACCACTTTAAACTAGACATTTGCCAATCATTATACAGAACCCCACCTGTGGAGGTTAAATGGTCTGCAATCGCGCCAGGCATAAAGTTAAGAGTATTTAGATTAGGTACCGAAGCTAATCCTGTAAAGTAAAACATAATGTCTTTTTTATATTTAATGCTATCTGTTTGAATAGTGCGCAGCACAATTTTTTTAGATTCTATTTTCGTTAAATCTCTAGGAAAAAACTGTGCCCGTGGCTTGCTTCTGGCATCATCGCTGGTTTTTAAAAAATAGCCCGTTGATTGATTGCGTTTAAATGTACTCAATACGCCCCTATCAATAATTGCCTTGGCTAACTCAATGTCATCAGTTGGCAATAATATAGATAAGCGCATATTAAAATCAAATGCAGGATTTTTAGAGCTGCTATTAAAATATGGGTTTTTATCGCCAACCGCGCAGCCATCTTCACATTGTTTAGCGTTGTAACCCAGGCTAATTGCCGACGTAATTGAGTTGCAATTAACCGCATAAGGCGTAGTCCACATTAATACAATTACCTGAATATTTGCACTTAACTGTGCATCGATTAATTTGCGCAGTGATTCAAAATCGGTCAAGTCTAGTGAAGGCGTTTTAGGAATACTCACCACGATTAAATTTTTTAGTGGAATACCTCTTGCCTTTAAATAGTAGTCACCCATCTGTAAGCTGTTAGCATCTTGCTTGTTTACCACAACAGCAACATTGTCAGGCCCAATGCTTGGTACGGTTTTTGACAAAGTTGAATGCAAAAAATCAATTGCATAGGCGGGGTTAAAAGGCAAAAGCAGCATTGGCAATGTAAAACAGCCTACAAAAAACTGTTTAACTAGTGCTTTAAAATGTAATAGTTTACCCATTAAAAATTTCTCAAAAGCCTTTGCAAAGCGGTTAAATTTTGATGCAAAAGTACAGATTAGCGGCGCGATCTCCACTCGTTAAAAACGAGTTTAGGAAACACAATGGCATCAACAAAATAGCGCTTTGCAAGGCGTTTAGGCTCTGACAGCATGCGATGCAGCCACTCTAAGCCGAGTTTACGCATCCACATTGGCGCGCGCGCTTTTTCACCAGCTAAAAAATCAATCGTTGCGCCGACGCATAGCGCCGCTTTTACCGTTAACATTGGCGCATAACGCGTAATCCAAATTTCTTGCTTTGGTGCGCCAAGGCCTAGCACTAGCAAATCGGCATTGCTGGCGTTTACAATCGAACAAATCGCTTTAGAATCGGCTTCTTTTTTATCAAAGCCAAATGGCGGGCTTAAGGTGCCTACCACTTTTACTAATGGCCACTTGGCCTGAATCACCGCTTTCGCGCGCTCTGCCACACCTGGCATGGCGCCTAATAAAAACACGGTTAGTGGCGTTTTACTCGCCTGCGCATCATCAAAAATAGCTGGCACCAAATCGCTACCTGGCACAGTGCCAGGAATACTGACGCCCAATAGATTAGCCGCCCAAACGACTGGTTTGCCATCGGTTACAATTAAAGCCGCTTGTTTATAAGCCGCCTGCAAGCCGCTGTCAGTTTGCACTTTTACTATATGATCCACATTGGGCGTTACAACAAATTTGCAGCTGGTTTCATCACTTGCTAGCCATGTTTGAATAATGCTGACGGTTTCTACCATTGACAGCAAATCAATATATACACCAAAAAGATGAACGCGATTACTTTTGTTGTGTGCAATAGTCATGTTAATCGCGCTTAGAGCGCACCCATTCAACTTGACGATTGAGAAAAAACTTAATGTATAAGGGAATTTTGATCATCGCGTAGATTGGCGCATAACAAAGCTGTTTAAAGCTAATAATTGCGCGCCCAAAAAACAGCCATGCCAATAACACAGCCACTGTTAATGCCGCCAACAATAGGCTTGATAGTAGCAAAGCCAATTGCGCTTGGGCAATAAAACTGACGATAAAGACGGCAACGCACAACAGCACCAGCACCGCTAACGGCGGTACAATTAAATCGCACGCCAAGCCAAACATTTGCATATTGCGCGATTTTAAAGATTCTAATAGTAAGCTAGGCGCCTCGCTAATAATCATGCCTAAATGTCCATGCTCCCAGCGTGCACGTTGTGTTGTAGTAGCTTGCTCGCCTTGTGGAAACAAGCTGGTGACAAGTACATCGGGGATAAAAACTGCGGCTTTAGCCGCGCGACAAAAATCAATGCCCAGCTTCATATCCTCGGCAATATGTCCGTTAGCAAGACTCATTTTTGTAATATCTGTCCATAAAAACGCCATGCCTGTACCCATTAATTGGCAAGGCAAGCCAAGCGCTTTAAAGCCTAACGGCCGCACTTTATTTTTTACTGCCCAAGCAAATTCGGCTATTTTCATTTTTAAATTGGCGTTTGCTGGCGCAAGCATTAAATCTAGCGACTGAACAGGCCGTTGCAACTGTAAGCAAGCTTGCGCTAAAACCTGTATAAAATGCGCTGACAAGCTGCAATCTGCATCCACAATCATCACCACTTGCGGCGGCCTATTATGCAGATATTGTATGCCATGATCGAGCGCATAGCCTTTGCCGCGCAGCGTGGTATTAAAGCGCTCTACTACGTTTGCGCCTAAGCTTCTGGCCATATTGGCGGTTTCATCGGTGCAATTGTCGGCCACAACCAGTAGTTGATCTTGAGGTAATAACTGCGGCAATATGGTTTGGATGGTTTTGGTAATCACCAATGATTCATTGTGCGCAGGAATTAACACAGCAACGCTTGGGCGCTCGGCTAATGGTTTAAATACAGATTTTGGTAATAAAATTGCCGCCATTACTTGCAGCAAAAACACCAAAACTGGCAGCATTAACATCATTGCCGCAGCAACTAAAAGGTAATTCAAAGCAGTCAATTCGCTTCACTTTTAATGTGCGCTGCCAATTTGGCGGCTTCAATATCAATATTGTGCCTTGCAATCACGCGGGCATAAGCAACGTCGCCCATTTGTTGCAAAGTGGCGATTGGCGTAGATAGCGCCTCGCGCATGGTGTTAGTCAAATTGTTTACATCACCCGCCACGCATAGCCAACCGTTTTCGCGATGAATCAGCAGCTCAGGGATGCCCGCAATATAAGTTGAAATAACGGGGCGCCTTAAAGACATTGCCTCCATAATCACCACAGGCAAGCCTTCGGCAAAGCTTGGCAACACCAGCATTTGCGATGACAAAATAATGCTTCTTACCTCTGCACTACTTATCCAACCGGTAATTTTTACTTTATCTTGCAAACCATATTGCACAATTAAGGATGCAATTTTAGTGCGCATTTCGCCGTCACCCGCTAAAATTAGCTCAAAGTTAATGTGTTGCTCGTTAAGGTTTTTAGCAGCCTCAATCAACAATAATTGGCCTTTTTGCTCGCACAGCCTGCCCACACATACCATGCGCGGCGCAGTTGGCATGGCAACCGCTGGTACGTTGTAAAAGCTGGCTTCTAAGCCGCAATGCACAATTTTAATTTTGTGCCATTGTAAAAATTCTACCCAGCGCATCAGCTGGCTGCGACCGAATGATGAAATGGCCACCACAAACTTTGCGCGATTGGTTTTGTATGCCAATTTTAAAAATTGCGGCCGATCAAACTCTTCTGGGCCATGCACAGTAAAGCTATACGGCAAACCAGATATAGCGTTAACCAGCATAACGATTTCACTCGGGTTGGTGCCAAAATGTGCGTGCAGATGTTGCGAGTCAAATTGTTTGGCTTGCAAATAAACTTGGCAAGCTTCAAGCAAGTAAATCAGGTGAAACGGCATTGGCCTATCAGCCTTAAAACTCATTTTTAGGGCTAGCCAAAGTGCGCAAAAAAACCGTAAGGGCTTTTGCGCTAATACTTTTATGGCCGACAATAGCAACGTTAAAACACCATTTTTAAGCACATAGTTAGTTTTTTGCTGCTCTGCAATATCATCTAAATCAATAAGTTTTTCATCCCAGCCGCGTAAAGCAAGGCGTTGAATGGTAAAACCTTGCTTTTCTAACGCTAAAATCTCACGCCGAATAAAGGTGTGGCTGACCTTGGGGTATTGATTGATTAAATAAGTAATACGCATTATTTAATAGTTAAATTCAGCGCGTTTAATGTTGCTTAATGCTAATACCAAAGTTCTCATAACTGACAACCTTTAGCCTTTTTTGCCTCAGCCTTCAACAGTGAGTTGAGCCTGTCTGCGCCAACCACATCCCATGTATAGTTGAGCGCTTTTTGTCTTGTTTGCTGACTCAGTTTTTGTCTAAGCGCGGCATCTTCACTTAAAAGACGCATGCATTCAATCCATTTGTTCTCGTCATGCGGTTCAATCACAAATCCATCTACGCCATCTGCAATAATATTCCCACTACCCATTGGGCTGGCAATTACAGGCAATCCAGCGCCCAAAGCCATATATGTAACCAATGGACTGCCCTCTTCTAAGCTTGGCAAAATAAACACATCGGCTGTTTTGTAGAGGCTGGTTAAATCAGAAGTAAATGGAATGTGCTCAATACTTGCGTCATCTAAATATTGATTCACAAGTGGTTTTAGCGCTTCTTCGATTGTTCCAACCATTATTAGCTTAGCATTTAAGTGCGATTTAACCCAATATTCCAACAATAAATGCGCACCTTTACGCACACCTATGCTGCCAACAAATAAAAACGTGGCTGGGTGCGAGTGATTTTGCGGTTTAAAATGGTTATCACTCAATATGCAACTTGCACTTAAGCCGAATGAGGTATCTAAGATATTGCTTTTTGGCACGCCAATTTCTTCAAAATAGGTGCGCATCGTCGGATTACAGCTATAAACATAATCCGCTAATGCAATTTTTTCCAGCTCATCATCAATATATTGCTGCGATATGCCGTGCGCGGCAGGCAAGTTAAGGCGGGCATATTCAACATCTAAAATTTGTTTAATATGGCCAGCTGGCGAATTAACACCTTCAAAAATAATCTGGTGACCTCTTTTTTTTATGGATTGATAGGCGTTAAGTGAAATGCCTGGCCATAAATAAGCAAAGTCCACATCTTTTTTAAGCGATCTCGAAAAAATTGATTCTGATATTTTTATAATGGTTTTATCAGGTAATATTTTATATATCAATGACTTAGACCATTTTGGAAGGGCGTCACAATAAAAGCTGTCAGAAAAAATACTGTCAGAACTAATGCCCATCAAGCTAATTTCAGCATGGCTAGATTGCATACCCTTCATCAAATTATAGCTGGCGTGCGCAATACCAAAATCTTTAAAGTAATTGGGATAATATGCACTAATTTTCATGCTGTTTTTTTAATTTTTGTTACTCTTGCTGGAACGCCGACAGCTGTTTTTCCAGCGGGTACATCCATTAATACAACTGCATTAGCACCAATTTTTACGTTGTTACCGATTTGAATACCACCCAAAATTTTTGCGCCCGCCCCAATATCTACATGCCCACCAATAACAGGAACTTTTGTTCCGCGCGATGAGCCTAGGGTAACCTGCTGGAAAATTAGGCAATTAACGCCAATTTTTGCATCAGGATGAATCACGATGCCGTTGGGGTGCGGAATTAATAAGCCGCCGCCAATATTGCAATTAATTGGAATATCGGCGGCTGTTACGATACTCCAAAATAAATGCCGAAACACGGCTATTTTTTTAGGTAATTTATGTAATAAAGAATCTGATGTTGAATAGTATTGATAAGCACGAATACTGGCTAGTAACGACCGTGAGGGATGCCAGGCAAAAAACGGTTTATGCTCACGCGACCAATCTGGCACAGTGGTTGAAACTGTAGAATATTCTGAAATAGTGATATTTATCATATGGTTAGTTACATACGCTAATTATTTAATAAATTCTTTCACCGCAGAAATAATCCCTCTTTCTATCAACGCTTCTTTAGTACCTGCGGGTTGCCAGCCCAGCACTTGTTTGGTTTTACTGCTGTCATACTGGGCACGATGGCTACGTGAATCCCAGTCTCGGTAACTTGGTACTTTACGATTGGGGTGTTTAATTAGGTTTTTCGCACCTTCTTTAAAAGCATCAATAACAAAAAACTTCCAAATTGGCGTCGGATCTGCGCGCAATTTTGTACCACAGGTTTTAGAAACTATATCCACATAATCACGACCGCTCAAAAACGGCTCGTCAGTTAACAAAAATGTTTGACCTGCGATATCGGGTTTACCTAGTGCTAAAACTAGTGCATCTGCAACATCTTCAACCAATACTAATGGTAATTTATTTTCACCAGTACCCCAAAATTGCACACGACTTTCGGATTGAAACATGCCAACACCCCAATGCGCTGGTGGGCAACCCTTACCAATCACCACGCCAGGCCTAAAAATCGTTACAGGAAAACTCGACTGTTTATACATGTCAAGCAACAAAGCCTCACAAGTGGCTTTTGATCGTGCATACAAATTACGGTTTTTCATGTTGGCATCAAGCGGCGTATCGGCGGTGATAACGGTATTTGCATTTGCTGAGTAATATGAATCAATCGTGCCAGTATAAATAAACTGCTTAACACCTTGCTTTTGCGCGCGCTCAGCTAAGTTTTTAGTCACCAACACATCATTTTGATAATAGTCTTGCCATTTATTGCCACTGGCTTTGGCAAGGTCGTAAACCACCTCAATACCTTCAAGCGCTCTATCCATAAAATCGGCTTCAGCGATATCGCCTTGTATTAATTCTACGGCTAAGCCCGCTAAGCCAATATTGCCAGCACTCATACCCCTAGTTACAACGCGCACACCATAACCCTGCTCGCACAATTTTTTAACCAAATATTTACCAATAAATCCTGTGCCACCAATCACTAAAATGGTTGGCTTAACCAGCGGTGGTAGCACTGTCCATGCTTGTTTGGGGGCGCTTGATGGCTCAAAATTTGCTTGTTGCGTAATCTTTTCGCAAATGGCGATGACATTAACGCCAAATTGACCATCCACTCGCGGATCACTTTTGCCATCTAATGTGTCATAAAACGCTTTTACACTGCGCGTTATGCTGGTGCCATAAGGGTCTGATTCGGATGATTTTTTTAAGGTATTTTTAATAGAATGGGTGAGATTTTTAGCGCTAGATATAGCTAGTTGGCGCGCTATTGAAAAGCTGGTCAAAAAGTTATCAAGCAAAATGCCCGAGCCACTTGGCTCATCAATGTAATGCAGGTTACGGCCATAATCACATTTTGCAGAGGCTGCATGCCCGCGCACGGTAATGCTTCTATCGTTATAGCCAGGGCTGGCCGATAGGTTTAAATCGACACTACCTGAATTTGTCACGCAGTGCACATGCCATTTACGATAAACACGATTGCCACCTGGTAAATCAATAGGCCGAGAGACATGTGTATCTATCTTACTGGGGTTGCCAGCTAAATCTAACATAAAGGCAGTTAAATGTGGGCCTAACTCAAACCAAAGATTCTGCGGCTCGCGCAGCATCCAATTATTAAATGGTCCAAAATGAATGAACCCCAGCGCAGCTAGCCAGTTAATGGTGATAAGGTCGATGCTGCCCAGCGTACCATCCCACACCTGCTCTCTAAGCTTTTCATAAGCGGGCAAGAATAGAAAATTGTGATTTACGCCCAGTTTTAAATGGTTAGTATTGGCTAAATCCACCAAAGACTGGCATTCAATCGAATTTAAACCCATCGGTTTTTCTAAAAATACATGGGTGTTGGATTCTAAAATTTGTCTAGTTGCCTCAACGTGCAAATCAGGTGGCAACAATACGTGCACCACATCGAGCTTTAAGGCAAGCATTTCAGTTAAATCAGCAAAAACATGAAGAATATTATAAGCTTTAGCTGCATCTTCGGCGCGCGATAATGCTCTATCGCAAACTGCAATAATTTCAATGTTTGGTAATGCTTTTAACGCTTTAGCATGGGCATCCACAATATAGCCTGCACCTAGCAAGCCAACACGTATTTTCTTGTTCATCTATTACTGCTCCATCATGTTTATATTGTCAGTCTTTTTAATAATCAGTATTGTAACCAATCAATTAAAAACATTTTGTAAATAAGAATGTTTAATTGATTGCAAATCAAATTTTAATCAATAAACTTTTTATTTATACTCAATTATTTCGTACGAATGTTTAAACCTATTCACATAAAACTTTAGCAAGCCAATACCGTTTGCGATTTTTACAAACGGCATAAACTGTGCATAAATAAAAGCATCATGCATACTTTCACCTTGTTTTCGGCGATAAAAATACACTTTTATCGCCAAAAAAACATAGGCCAATAAAATGAGCAAACTCAATCGACCAACAAATATTAGCAAAAACAATGTGATTACGGGTAAAAAAACACCCCAAACCAAAGTACTTTTTCGCTCTTTAACGCAGTCCTTTGCGATTGTATGTCCATTTAGGTCTGCGCGCTGGCCAATTGCATGGCCACCGCGTACCGCCCTTTTCCACCATTGTTGAAAAGTTGATATATTTGCATCATGAACCGCCATGATATGATCAATTTTGACAACTTTATAACCCGCCAAACTTAGCCTAACGCCAAATTCAGAGTCTTCACCTGCAATGACATCAGCCTTAAAGCCGCCAAGCTGTTTAAATACATCAGCCCGAATCATCGAAATGCCACCTAAAGCACCAAAATTTGTTAACTCGCCAGCGGGCGAGCGCCATTCCATGGCACACATGCGGTTATAAATACTGGCATCAGGGTTTAATTCTTGCAAATGTCCAATAACAGCCGCGCGCGTATTATCTTGCTGCATAGCTGTGTGCGCCGCCTCTAGCCAGCACTCATCAATCACACAATCGCCATCCACAAATTGAATAGCTTGTAGGCTGGGGAATAATGTCGTTAATTGTAAAAAGCCTTCGTTTCTAGCCCTGGCAGCCGAAAAAGGTGTAGCTGGGTCTAGTTGATGCAAACAATCGACCAGTGGCTTTGCAATCTCTACACTATTATCATTAGAGCCAGAATCCACGTAAATAATAGGGCAGTTGCTTGATTGCATCGATTGCAAGCTTAATAGCAGCCTTTGACCTTCGTTTCGGCCAATAACCACCAAGCCGATTTTGGAATTTATTTGATGATTGCTAGTATTCAATATAACCCCATGTTTAAATTGATATTTGACCAGTTGCTATCGCTTTTACATCACCTGCCAATAAATCCCATGCTAACAATTTTGGATCTGTATTAGCCCCCTGCCCGCCAAGTTTACATGCACGACGAAGTACATAGCTTAAGCGCCCTAAACCCCACAAAATATCAGCGCAAATTAAGCTTAACACGCCGTGATGTTTAATAAAATAACGTCTTCGCGAATCATACCAATATCGTGGCCTGCGTTTAGCCGATTTAATATTAGTAGCAGCGCCTTCAATATGCATGACTTTTGCTGCGCACACATACCACGTCTGCCAGCCTGCTTTTGCAGCGCGTTTAAAAAAATCGACTTCTTCAAAATACAAAAAGAATTTTTCGTCTAATAAACCTATATCGTTAATAAGTTGACGACGAATCATCATGCTAGCGCCAGAAACCCAATCACATTGATAATTTACCGCGCTTAACGTTGGCGTCGATTCAAACTTAGAAAATAAACGGCTTAATATGCCAAGCCTAGCGCCATCAAGCAATTCTCCCATCAAAGAATGAAAGCGATGCGCCGAATTTTCAATACCACCTTCACTATTTTCTAATTGGCTTCCTGCAATTCCCACCTGCGGGTTAGCGTCCATAAAGTTACTTAAGCTAGCAATTGCATCGGTTCTAACCAAGGTATCAGGGTTTAAAAGCATGACATAATTTGTAGCATTATCTATTGCAAGGGCGTGGTCAATGCCCGCATTACAGCCATAAGCAAAGCCGCCGTTACGAGGCATTGGCACGATATCAACCCACGCCTCAGCATGGTTAAGTTGTACATAATTGGTCAGCTTTTCAACTGAATAGTCTTGAGATTTATTGTCGACAACAATTACTTTGCCGCCATTAAGCGCGTTTTTTTGGTAATTGATAGAAGTTAAACACTGCATGACTAAATCTGCAGTTTTAAAATTGACAATAACGATGCATATTTTTGAATTCAAATACAACCTCTAATTAACGTGCATAAATTTCTAACGGTGAAGCAAATAACGTGTCATATCATTATAAGCTATAATCCAAATGAGCTATTGCATAAGTATTGCCTGCATTATAAATTAACTGTTGTTTGCTTTTCACCAATAATCTGAAAAATCTTGATAGGATAAGCTTAAATGTTTCACAAAATTACATTGCCAGTTAGCATTCATGATGGTGTTCATTTGGATGTTAAAGATGCCAAAAAAATAGGTGAGAGCTTAAGCGGAGAATACTGTTTTGCAGAGCCTTTTCCACACATTGTGATTGATGATTTTTTGCCAAAAGACTGTATTGATAAAATCGTTAACAATTTTCCAACTGATAAACTAGATGGTGATGTGGTGTTTGAAATTGGCTATGCTGGCTTGCATAAAAGACAAGTTGCGCCAGAAAACTGTAATGGATTTACGCGAGAAGTATTTGGTTTTTTTAACTCTACCCCAATTGTGCAATTTTTAGAGTCGCTCACAACTATTCCATCATTAATACCCGATCCGCATTTTGTGGGGGGCGGCTTTCATGAAACATCAGCAGGCGGAAAGCTTGGTATACATGCCGATTTTAGAATCAATGAATCATTGCATTTAAATCGTCGTATCAATATGATAATTTATCTCAATCAAGAATGGCAAGATGAATGGGGAGGCAAGTTAGAGCTGTGGGATAAAAACATGCACAGCATTGTGCAAAGTGTGGCACCTGTATACAACCGCTGTGTTATTTTTAATACCGATGCCGATAGTTTTCACGGTCATCCAGACCCTCTACTTACACCTGATACTAAAACGAGAAGATCGTTAGCTTTGTACTACTACACGGCGTCTAAACGTATTTATGAAGACACCGTTTCGCATGACACCATGTACAAAGCAAGGCCCAATGATGATGCGCAAACCCGAAAACTAGTCAGAAGCTCTACCTTAGAAAATCAACTTAGAGATGTGATACCGCCATTTTTATATAGGGTATACAGAAAAATTAAAGATAGGCTTGAAAGATAAATTTATAAAAACAAGTTAAGTAAGATTAGTTAAAAAAAAATCTAGAAAAAAAGTCTAAAAGATAAGATTAAAATATAAGATTTAAAATATAAAATTAAAAGATAAGATTAAAATATAAGTCTAGAAAAATAGTCTAGAAAGATAGTCTAGAAAGATAAGTTTAGAAAGATAGACTAGAAAATTACTTAAACTACTTAGCCGCTTGTTTAGCTAAAATGGTTCTATAGTAATCAACTGTTTGCGCGGCAATTACTTCAGGCGCAAATCTTATTTTGCAATCTTCAATTGCATTTTTTGATAGTTTCTGCATTTTTTCTGGATTTGCCATTAGCGCTAACACTTTTTCGGCAATACTAGTCGCAGATTCGGGCACTGCTAGCAAGCCATTATATTCATCAATAATAATCTCTTTAATACCGCCAACAGCCGTCGCAATGGCTGGGCATCCAGCCGCCAGCGCTTCAACCAACGAAATGGAGAAAGACTCGTACCTTGAACATACAATCGTTATCAATGATTGCCTGCGCAATTGGGCAATCACTAAACTATCGCAATGCCCAAAAAATTGGATACGTTGTTTTATACTGGATTCTGGAATAAACCGTTCGATATATTCATCAAACATAAAAGCCTCACCATCTTTGTAAACGCCACTATCTGGCCCCACAAACGTAAGCTCAACTTCTTGATGTTTTAATGCAATATGCCGAAATGCATCTAAAATTAAATCGCCACCTTTAATAAGATCGAACCGTCCTACAAATAAAATGATCGGCTTTTTATTATCCTGTAGGTTCCATTGCATATTTACAGGAACAGCCGAAACTGGGTTATGAATTACCCGAGCATTTAACAGAGCGACGCCGTAAAGTTGCCTAACTTTATTTAAAACATCTAAGCTAGGCGCAGTAACACCATGTGCATGCATGATGGCCTTGCCTTCATAAAAAACCCTGAACTTGTAATCCCACTTATCCTCTAGCCCCATTATAGAAGCCATCATAATCCATGGACCATGTATACGCGTCACAATTGGCACAGTATTCATCTTCATTAATACAGTCGCGTTGCCAAAAGATTCTTCCATTTCTAAAATATCTAATGGCGTAGCTAATGCTTGAACAGCGCTATGTATTTTAAGAGAAGTATTTTCAATCATTTTGTGATACAAAACTGATTGAACCAGCGGTAATTTTGTTAGATACAGCGTATTGAAAAGCAACTTATTAAAGAGACTTTTATTTCTATTAAAATTACGTAAGTCAACCAACCGATCTTCTATTTCATCACCAATTAATGTACCCGCAAAAACGATAGGATTTATACTTGATTCAAAACCAAGTAATAAGTTTTGAATATAAGCAACTATTCCACTTGGGAAATTTTTTAAAGGCCATCCTAGTGAGGTATAACCAATCCGCAATGTTTTAAGTTCACTTATCTTTTGATATGATTTATTTATCACTTAATGAATACTTATGTTTTATTAACAGCTCTGATTGTGCAAGTAATATACCTGCAAAAAATAAATGCATTGGTCCCATACCTGTGTTTGGTATAGAGTCAACGACGCAAATCATTAATATAATCGCTAATGAAGCAAAATAAACTCGGTCTTTAGGCTCTTTAATATAATGAACGGCTTTTTGCGCGTAGTATAAAGGTGTCAGTATAATTGCGTAGCTTAATAAAAAGCCTATCCAGCCATTTACCCCTAATTCACCAATCCACCTGCCGTCAATTACGGACAAATCACGTCCGTCTTCTATGCTATATAATCTGTTTCTGCCCCAACCACCCCAACCAAAAAAAGGTTTTTTCATTGCATGCGCCAGCATTTCATCCTCATTTTTAAATCTAAATTCTAACGATTGGGCCCTTTCTGAATTGTATTGGCTAATCGCACTTATAATTGCATCCTGAGGAAAAACATTAGCTATTTTAGCAACTGGATAAAGAGTAAACATGATAGCGATAATGAATGACCACTTAACCTGTTTACTAGGCTTTATTTTATAAATAAACCATAGGCCAAAAAATGCATACAGCATTGCTGACCATGTTTTACAAAAAACTAAAACAATAATTAAATAAATTAAGGTTAATAATGGTGAGGTGAAGATAGTACGCACTTTACTTTTACACAACGCACCTGCAGCGACAATGGCCGTTGAAAACCAAAAAGCCAGAGACAAGCCATGTCCCATTAATACCATTGGTCTATAGCCCCCCTCTCTTACCTGCTGTAGAAACTGCGCGGGGACAATTCCATAAACCATGTAATGAAGTTGAGGGCTTATTTTCATCTCAATTAGCATTGGGACTGTGTAGATTAACGCCATAATGACCAGTAGTTTATAAAAGTCTTCGGTTTCCTTAATGGTAGTAGAATAAAATCGGCCTAAATAAAATGGCATTGCATATAAAGCTGCTCTGAAGATTAAAGAAAAAGCATCGTAATGCGTTAAGCCTGGCAAATATTTTTTTGCAGTAATGATGGGCATTGCATTCAGTTCTACAGTAATAATCAAGGCTATAAAATAAGCAATATAAAGCTTAGTAACAAGACCGGGAAGAAAAATTCTGAATCTTTTTCCGAGTATAAACAACAGAATTACCGCTGACAACCCAGTAATTGTCTCTTTATCAATAGGTGGTAATAAAGGCAAATCAATATTAAAGGCAGTGGGTAACAATAAAATAGCTGAAGTGATTGCAATAAAAATAGCTCTTTTTACTGGATAGCTAAATAGTAGCCACAGCACGAATACAGGCCAACTAAAGAATATTAAATACGCAAAAGTGTTTGGCATCAAAAAGCCTTATTACTTAATTTAGTTTGATGTAATAACGTGCATCTATAATTTAGTGCAATTTGAATTAAGGCGTTGCAATAAATCATTTAAAAAAATGCTCAAGTTTTAAAAACGTAGAACCAATTAGGTAACCTATACCAATTAATGGCAGCATTCTTACTTCTTTAAAAAATGAAAAAACTGAGTTTTTTGCCAGAGTCCAATAAATAACAGGTAGCGAAAGCCATACATTAACAGCAACTACCCAAATTGCTCCGTAGAAGCCATATAGATTAAAAAATAGCGGCAAACCGACAAAAAGGCCAATTGTTCTGATTAACATTACCCACATTCGAATTTTTGTTATTGATAGCGCGGCAAGACATTCCATCGACACCAAAGATAGCGTGCTACCAATAACTGAAAAAATAAGGATTTCAAACATCCAACCTGCTGAGGTATAGCGTGGATCATATAAAAAATCTATTATTGTTTGGATGAATGCAATTAAAAACCCTGTAACAAAAAATATGGGTGCATCTAGATATAGACGGACTTTATAATAGCGCTGTTTTAAAATAGATCTTTCGCCATGCGCCAATGAAGAAAAAACTGGAAACATAATTTTTTCTGCTAATGTTTGGGTGACCGAAATAACTGTTGCAACTAGCATTAGTGCAATACTATAAACGCCTAACTCGGCTGCCTGTATTTTACTGGCAAAAAATAGTTTATCGCCCTGCGAAAATAAGTAAGTGAGTACAGAGGCTATTACAATCCATTTGCTAAAGTTAAATACGTCTTTAGCAATGGTTTTATCTAGTAAAAATTTGTGCCGATATGGAAAAAGATGGTAAGTTAAATAAGTGTTAGTTAGCGCCGAGAATATGCTCGTTGCTGCTAGCGCCCAGATTGAAGGCCGCAACCACACCCATATTAACATCAATGTAACGCCCGCTAATTGTGATAGCAACTCCATCAACTCAAGCTTGCCTACCTCAAGCTTTCTGCTCATCATAGGCGAAGCCATGGATTTATACCCTAAAATTAAGGAGCCTACACCAACGATGATGATAAGTAATGGCAGGCGAGAATCGGCATAAATACCAGTAAAGTAGTTGGGAAAATACAGATTACCAAGCGTTAAGATTGCTGCTAATATAAGTACAATTAAAAACATCAACCAGCCACGAATAACTTGCAATGTCCAAACAACATTTAGCAAATGAGGTTCTTCTGGATTTTTATGGCGAATTATAAACGGATACAAGCCTAAATCTGTAAACATCGCGATACCAAACACCACTACATTTACTACCGCCATTACGCCAAACATCTCGGGAACTAATAATCTAGTGATAATTAGATTGGAGCCTAAACGTACTAACTGAGATAATCCAAAAATTAAAACAACCCAAAAGCTAGCAATAAAAACTTTTTTCTTATCCAGCATCAAAACCTTTTGTGTCTATGTAAAATCTGGTGATGAACTTCATACTAAATGACGTGCAATAGAATTTAATTACAGTTGTACATCAGCATTATTAATAATAATAAGGTTTAGTTTCGGTATCAGATTTATTAAATATCACACCTAACAGCTTTTCTGCAGGCAAGTGATACATTGTTTCTTCAATTTCAGATTTAGTTGACATACCATTTGCAACCACCAGTAAAAAGCAATCAACTTGCGGCAATAACACCATTGCGTCATCTGAATTAAGAACAGGCGGCGCATCGAATATCACAATTCGAGAATCGTAACGATCTCTAAGATCTTGAATTAGATTAACCACTTTGCTGGATGACAAAATTTCAGCTGATTGTGCAACTGGGCGCATTGTGGGTATTACCACTAAACGTGGAATGCTAGGGCTAATCATCACCTCTTTTAGTGGAGTAGTGCCCTGCAAATAGTCATTCATTGATTTTTCTGCATGCAAACCTAAATAGGTTGCCACTTTTGGCCTACGCAAATCCAAATCAACCAGTATTGCAGTTTTTTGCGGCTGATGCGCAATACTAATTGCTAGGTTAATTGCAACAAATGTTTTACCTGATGCTGCCGTAGGTGAAATAACGGCTACTGTTCGCCAATTATTTTCTTCCATTTTAAGTAAAACTTGCGTTCTTAATGAATCGAAGATATTGGTATATTGATTATTTTTAGCATGGGATACTATTCTATGCTTTTCTAAACAAGCTTGATCTAGCTTGACTATAGTAGTGCTTTGATACTGAATGTTATCAATTTCATTCTCGGCTTGATCTACAGCGCTGGAGGCTAGCGCAGTTTCTTTTATTGGTTCAAAACGAACGCTAGCGAGTTGTTTTGCCTGTGCGTTTTCTAACTTGGCTTTTTCAATTGCAATTTTAATTTTTTCCATCATTCACCTTTATGTAAGCCTTGCCAATAATTTTACTAACAGTAAATCTAAAGGCATCCATAAGAAATGTATCGCTATTAATAAGACCAACATCATCAAACTTATCGCTAATAGCACATAACGTGTGGTACTTTTTTTACGTTTTAACTCATGTTGTGTATAAATATAAGGGACTACCACAATAGGTCTCATATTAATAGCGGCAGTAACGGCATCTAAACCACGTAACTTACCTTCTAAAACCTCTAATAAAGCTGCTAAAGCTAGGGCACCAGCCAATGCACCTACTAAACCTAAGGCCACAATTTTCATCCTATTGGGCCTTATTGGGCTTTCTGGAAACGTTGGTGGTTCTAATAAGGAAAAGCGTTCCGCCTTATTCTCTTGCTCCAAATTCTCGGCGATTTTAGCATTGAGTTGTTTAGATTTAACTTCTTCATACTTAGATTTTGCATTATCGTAATCTCGCATTAGCGTAGAAAGTCCTTTTTCAACTTGTGGGCTTTGCGTCACTTGTGCTTGCAACTGATTGTTTTTTTCTTGTAATGATTTTTTTTGCTGCGCTAATGAGCTAAGTCTTACTTTGGCAGACTCAATCTGTGCACGGATTTTACCTAATACAAACTGTGATTCTAAATCATTTTTGTCTGATTTATCATCAACTGTTACAGTAACCGCTTTTTCTAAGTTCTCAATTTGTCTTTTTAAAGCGCGCACAGTGGGGTGGGTGTCTTTGTAAAGCGCAAGAGCCAACTCTAAATCTGCCTTTGCTTTTTTTAACTCTATATTACTAACGCCAACGGCATTATTTTTTTTCACACTAGCACTTGTAGTTGCAAGATCTACGTCTAAATATCTTAATTCTTCTTGTGTCGACTTATAGTCTCGGTCAATTTCTTTAATATCCAAATCGGCTTGATGCAGCATATTCATGTGCATTTCCATATGTTCTGGTAGGGCATCTGAATTTTGTTGCTTATAAGTTGCGACTTTATTTTCAACATTTTCTAAATCTTTTTTAAGATTGCCAACTTCTTGAGTTAAAAATTCTGTTGTTTCGGTTGCGCGTAATGTTCTAGTTTTTACATTCTCATCTAAAAATAAAGTGACAATTTCATTGGCAACTTTGTGCGCGATTTCTGGTTTTTCATATTCAAAGCCAACCTTAAATGCAATGGTGGCGTGGCCACCTTGTGCGTTTTGAACGTCGGCATTTAACAGTTCTACCGATAAGCTCCTGCGCATTAATTCAATTAATGTTGAGGTTGTTTCAGAATCAACTTTTTTTGGATAAAGCTTATATTTGTTGATGATTCGGTATAAATTATCACGCGTCATCACGCGTTGTTTAATCACCTCAATACGCTCGGCAGCAAAGCTTGTTACCGTTGCTTTTACCACATCATCGGGAATTTGTTGTGCTTCTACTAAAATGGTGCCAGTTGATTGATAAACAGGTGCCATTAACATAGCAACGGCTACAGCGCTTAATAGCACCACTATAAATACAACCAGCATTTGCACCCATCTACGTTTTAAGATAGATAAATAGTCAGTTAGTGTAAATTCGTATTCAGTCGCCATAAATTATTTCTTAAAAATTCGGGGTATTGTAATTAAGGCTAATTCCAATGATGTTGGAGCTAGCAGATTGGCTGGCGTTAGTTAGTTGTTTTCTGTTTAAATTTATCCGAAATTGCATAGAATCGGATAATTCCTTTGCATACCAGCCGCCAACCTGTAGCGTATTGTTACCAGCAGTTGAACCGTTACTACTTATGGCAAAATCAGAGCCAACTCTTGATTTTTCTGAAAGTTCGTAAACATACCTAACATTCAAATTGTTTGTTTGTTGAAACTCACCTATTCCACTAGGAGTAACATTTCTAGATAAACTGCCTTGTAAGTTGTACCTCTCAGCTAAATATGACATGGAAATGTTAGCAACCAACCCGGCGCCAGAACCTTGTCTGTGATTAATACCAGCATTAGCTGACATATTAAAAGTTGGACTTAACATTGCTGTAGTGCCCACTAAAAGACTTTTAGAAAATCTGGACTGAGTGCTATTTAACTCAGAATTAAGCTCAGAAATACCAATTTGTGCAAACGTATTTATTCTTTCATTCCATTCGTAAGTTAAAGACGAATTTAAAGATTTCGATTTATAGTTTGAAAACCCTGATCTAGCATAATTTATTTGAGAATACTGACCTGCCGCTGATAGATTTAATCGTTCTGTCAACGAGCGAGACCAGCTTGCAGAAATTGATTTAGTCGTTGCGCTACCATCTTGATCGATCACACCGTTCGTCGAAAATTCATTTAATCTAGAACTGGTTTTACTATAGTCGGCAGAAATATTAAAAGTGCCTTTATCGTACTCATGCTCCCAACCCACTACAAGGTTTGGATCTTGTCTGCTTTCACTAACCGCGCTATCAGAAGAGCGCTGTACGCTTAAACCAGCGGTTGTAAACCAACGATTTTTTTCGTCAACTAAAAAAGCGGTGTATGTTGGCAGCGCTGTTGCGCGCAATACTGATCGCTGATTGCTTGAAGTAAAAGTTGGATTACTTTCGTATTCGACACCTGTTACTACAGATATTTTTTGTAACACGATGGCAGCGTTGACAGGCGATGAACAAGTAACCAAGCCGATAGCTAGCAATTTTGATAAGTTTTTGAGTTTCAATTGAGTGTAAATCACTTAAAATAAAGCAATTGCTTGATCTTAATCACGGAACCAATATTGTATCGCCAGCGCGCAATACAATGTTTGATTCTAAACTTTGTCCATTTATAAGTTTGCTGTAATTGATAGGCAAAACTACTTGGCCGTTCGAGGTGTCACGCAACACTTTTATTTCGCCCAAATCAGCGAACTTATCTAAACCACCTGCATAACTTAATGCTTGCAAAACGGTCATGCGCCCAGGTAACAAAAACGGGCCTGGCCTTAATACTTTACCAATAATATAAAATTTATTACCTTCAATGTTCGAAACAATAACGGTTACCTGGGGATCTGACAAATAAGTTTTTAATTTTTCAGTAACACGTTTTTCTACATCGGGTGCGGTTAAGTTGGCAACCTCTACACGCCCTACTAGGGGAAAAGAAATACTGCCATCAGGCAAGACTTTTACTTCTTTTTGTAATGTATCTTCACCCCAAACCGAAATTAATATCGAATCGCCTTGATTCAATTTATAAACAGCGCTTGATTCAGCAGAAAAAGCTAAAGTTGATAAGAATAGATTAAGAATAATCCCTATGTAAAAATTTTTTAATTGCATGCTAATCTCCAAATTAAGGATTTAGGATAATATAAAAAAAGGGCTTTTCGCCCTGATTTATAAAAATTGCTCTTTTTGATTGTTATATTTCTTTAATTTTTGCATTTAGAAACAAGACAATACAACATCATACGATTAATCTTGTTTAAATGCTAGGCTCTATGCCTATTTGAAAAAGTAATAAAACCAAGTAAAGCAGATGCAAAAAGCCATCCTGCAGCTGGAATTGGCACTTCATTTACACGACAATTCGTAACATTTGCATCTGATATTGCATCGTAATCCAAATTTTCTTTTAATTTAGATGCATTCGGTAAGTCAGTCGATTTAAAAACTTGTTCACCAGGAAATAAATCGCCTTTATTCAAATCGACGAAAAGTTGACTCGATACTGCATTGCCTGGACGAGCTATGACCTGAGCACTACAATCCTTGCTGACTTTGATTAAAACAGGCGCATTATTGACCATATTTTGTATTGAGGTGGCAGCCATTGCGGGCAATACTTGTATGAGGGAATAAATTATTGGGGTAAAAATTAGGCTTTTAATAATCATATGACACGCTTTTTTAACAACTACTTGTAAAGCCGCATTTTAATTAAAGTCTAGCTAATCGCAATAGCCCATTAGGGTCTTAATAGTTATGCATATGAATTATTTATAAAAATTAGTAAGCTTTGTGGCCAGTAAAAGCAGTAGTAGTTCTTGCTAATATCACTAAATCTAACCACACAGACCAATTATTAATGTATTCAATATCGCATTCAATGCGTTTTGTCATTAAATCCATGTCTTTGGTTTCGCCTCTATAACCTCTCACCTGCGCTAAGCCTGTTATGCCCGGCTTAATATTATGACGAACATAATAATCGGTCACGCGGCGAGAATAAGATTCATCATGTTGCACAGCGTGCGGCCTAGGGCCTACTAAAGACATTTCACCCGTAAGTACATTAAACAATTGAGGGAGCTCGTCTAAACTGGTTTTGCGAATAAATGCGCCCACTTTGGTAATTCTAGGATCGTCTTTTTGCGCTTGTTTTAACTCTTCTGCATCCACTATTTGCTGGCCTGAATACATGCTACGAAACTTCCAAATACTAAATTTTTTACCGTTCCAGCCAGTTCTGAATTGCCTAAAAAAAATAGGTCCAGGGCTATCTAGCTTAATAGCAAGTGCAACTGCAAATAAAACTGGGCTTATCAACAGTAAAATAACGGTTGAAAGTACTTTATCTTCAATTGATTTGCTCAGCTTACTAATGCCAGTTAATGGTGTTTCAGAAAGTGTCAATACAGGTACGCCTGCAATCTCTCTAACGCTATGATTAATTAAGCGTAATGAGAATATATCAGGTATCCAATGAATTGAAACATGCTTATCAAGCAATAAAAAATATAGCCGCTCTAATACGGTAGATGATTCTAAAGGAGTGACAATATAAACCGTTGTAATATTGTGTTCGTCAATTAGTTTAAGTAAGTCTGTGGTTTTTCCTAGACTAATTTTATTTGATTTTTCATATTCATTGGCAGCAAATTTATGTGATAGTTTGTTCTTTTTTTGTTCTTCATCAATTGCAACATGCCCGATTACCCGTTGCTGTAACCACGGATTAGACGAAATTTTGTGTTCTAAAAAACTTGCAAGCTGACCTTGACCAACAATAATGACATTGTCGGCAGCTTTAGAGTATTTATTTTTTCGTTGCGCTAATTTTCTGGCAACATAATGCATGATTATTTGAGCAACAAACCCAAATACATAAAGCGATATGATAAAAACGCGTGAATAATTGTGACTAGCTTTAGTTAAAAACCCCAATAAAAACATGATTAAAAAGCTAATAGACCATGCATTAAATAACTT
>JAYTEL010000056.1:0-8588 GCA_043735225.1 Methylotenera sp.
TGGCGTAGACGCTGTTATTCATTTGGCAGGTATTAATCGCCCAATAACTGAGGGTGAATTTACCACGGGTAACGCCGATTTAACATTAGCCTTATGTGATGCAATTGCAGCGCAACCGCAAAAACCTATTTTATTGTTAGCCTCTAGCACGCAAGCGGCTCAGCCAAATGCTTATGGCGCAAGCAAGCTAGCAGCAGAAAATGCCGTACGTAATTTAGCCAGCCTGCATGGGGTTAAAGCGCATATTTATCGCTTGCCTAATGTTTTTGGCAAATGGTGTAAGCCTAATTACAATTCTGTAGTGGCAACTTTTTGCCATAATATTGCGCAAGATTTGCCCATTCAAATTAACGATGCTACGAAAGTGCTAGATTTAGTTTATGTAGATGATGTGGTGAATAGCTTTTTAGCTATTATTGCAGATGATAACAAAACGTTAGACCAAACAATAGACCAAACAATTACGCCGCAATACAGCACAACATTAGGTGAGCTAGCCGCGCACATTCACAGCTTTAAAAATTCTCGCAATACAGGTGTAATAGAGCAGGTAGGCATAGGCTTTACTCGCGCGCTATATTCAACCTACATAAGCTATTTAACCTCGCAGCAATTTGCATACCCGCTAACTAAACATGCAGACCCGCGCGGCGAGTTTGTAGAGATGTTAAAAACAAAAAATAGCGGGCAGTTTTCTTATTTTACGGCTTTTCCTGGTGTTACTAGGGGCGGGCATTATCATCACACTAAAACTGAAAAATTTTTAGTTATTCGCGGTACTGCCAAGTTTGGCTTTAGGCATATTATTACCAATGAACAATTTGAGATAAATACCAATGGCGGCGTTCCTCAAGTGGTAGAAACCGTGCCAGGTTGGACGCACGATATTACCAATATAGGCTTTGAGGAAATGATAGTAATGCTGTGGGCAAATGAAATTTTTGATAGAGAAAAACCTGACACCATTACCAGTAAGGTTTAATAAAGAAACAACCAAATATGCAAAAATTAAAAGTAGTGACCATCGTTGGCACTCGCCCAGAAATCATTCGGTTATCGCGCGTAATGGCAAAGCTAGATGAACATTGCGAGCATATTATTGTGCACACTGGGCAAAATTACGATTACGAGCTTAATCAAATATTCTTTGATGATTTGGCCATTCGTAAACCAGACCACTTTTTAAACGCAGCAGGTGGCACGGCTGCCCAAACCATTGGTAAAATTATTGCATCGGTTGACGATGTTTTAGAGCTGGTAAAGCCAGATGCAGTACTAATATTAGGTGATACCAATAGTTGCCTATCTGCCATACCTGCCAAGCGCCGCAAAATACCTATTTTTCATATGGAGGCAGGCAATAGGTGCTTTGATATGCGCGTGCCAGAAGAAATTAATCGCCGCATTGTTGACCACACCGCCGATATAAATTTAACCTACAGCACCATTGCAAGAGATTATTTGCTGCGTGAAGGTTTGCCACCAGACATGGTAATTAAAACGGGCAGCCCAATGTTTGAGGTGCTCAATTATTACCGCGAGGGTATTGAGCAATCTCAAATTTTGCAAAAATTAAACCTTAAACCGAACCAGTTTTTTGTGGTAAGTGCCCACCGTGAAGAGAATATTGACTCAGATAAAAACTTTGCAAATTTAGTTGAAACACTTAATACCGTTGCCGCCACTTATCAATTACCTGTCATTGTATCTACCCACCCCCGCACACAAAAGCGAATTGATGCAGCATGTATTGTTTTTAACAAACACATTCAACTGCTAAAACCATTAGGCTTTAAAGATTACAATAAGCTGCAAATTAGCGCAAAAGCAGTGCTATCTGATAGCGGCACAATTAACGAAGAATCATCAATTTTAAACTTTGCTGCGCTTAACCTGCGCGAGGCGCACGAGCGGCCAGAAGGCATGGAAGAAGCAGGGGTTATGATGGTTGGCCTAAATGCACAGCGCGTATTGCAAGCCCTTAATATACTAGATAGCCAAAGTAATCAAGTTGAAAGACTTTTGCGGCCAGTTGCAGATTACAGCATGCCCAATGTAGCTGATAAAGTGGTGCGCATTATTCACAGCTATACCGATTATGTAAACCGTGTGGTTTGGAAAAAATATTAATGGCAATTAAAATTTTGCTAATTACCCAATGGTTTGACCCAGAACCCACTTTTAAAGGCATGTTATTTGCAAAATCATTATTAGCAAAAGGCTTTGAAGTTGAAGTGTTAACAGGATTCCCCAACTACCCAACTGGTAAAATATATGACGGCTTTAAGATAAAACTGGTTGATAAGAAAATTATTGATGGGGTAACTGTAACCCGTGTTCCACTTTATCCCAGCCATAATAACTCTGTACTTAAAAGAATATTTAACTATGTAAGCTTTGCCACAACAGCCACTATTTATGGGTTATTTTTTGCAAAAAAACCACATATTATTTACTCTTATCATCCACCAATCACAGTGGGCATGGCCGCAAGCTTAGTTAAAATTATCAGGGGCGTACCATTAATTTGCGATATTCAAGACTTATGGCCTGATACGTTAAAAGCAACCAACATGGTTAACAATAAAAAGGTTTTAAATTTAATCGACATGGTTTGCGCCTGGGTTTATAAATCTTCTACACATATTGTCGTGCTATCACCTGGGTTTAAAAAATTGCTTATAGCGCGCGGCGTAGCAGAAAGCAAAATTGACGTTATTTATAATTGGGCAGATGAGACAAAAATACAAAACTACTTAGGTGTATTGCCTGCAATTTATCCAGTAAACGAAAAATTTAAAGTACTTTTTGCAGGCAATATAGGTAAAGCACAGGCTTTAGATACGCTATTACAAGCCTGCGAAATTTTAGATAAAAAACAATCCAACATTCATTTTGTTGTTGTTGGCGATGGTATTGAGTTGAAATCCTTAAAAGAGCAATCTTTAGTAAAAAAGTTGACCAACATCACTTTTATACCTGCCGTACCTATGTCAGAAATAGGCGTGTTTTTATCGGCAGCAGATGCTTTGCTAGTGCATTTAAATAATGATCCACTTTTTGAGATAACAATCCCATCTAAAACACAAGCTTACATGGCGGCTGGCAAACCAATATTGATGGGCGTAAAAGGCGATGCCGCAAACTTGATTGTTTCCGCAAAATGTGGATTATTTTTTGAGCCAAAAAATGCGATTGAATTGGCTAATAACGTGTTAATACTTGCTAGCAAGCCTAAAGTTGACTTGATAGAGATGGGTGAAAATGCTAAAAATTATTATAATATGCATCTAAGTGTTGAAGTTGGGGTGAATAACTTTGCTAAAATTTTCACAGAAAAAGCTAAAATATTTTAATGAAACGACTTTTTGACATTTTGCTTTCTTTAATTGCGCTCTGCTTGCTGGTTATACCTGCAATCATTTTATGTGTTTTGGTATATTTTAAACTCGGTGCGCCTATTTTGTTTACCCAAAAACGGCCAGGCTTAAATGCCAAGCCGTTTAAAATGGTTAAACTTCGCACAATGACTAACGCTAAAAATGCGCAAGGTCAACTTTTACCAGATGCCATGCGTTTAACGGCTTTTGGTAAATGGTTGCGTGCAACTAGCCTTGACGAACTACCAGAGCTTTGGAATGTGCTTAAAGGAGAGATGAGTTTGGTAGGGCCAAGACCACTTTTAATGGAGTATTTACCGCTATACTCTAAAGAGCAATCACGCAGGCATGATGTTCGCCCAGGTGTTACAGGTTGGGCGCAAGTAAACGGGCGAAACGCGATTGATTGGCCTAAAAAGTTTGAGTTAGATTTGTGGTATGTTGATAACCATACTTTACGACTAGACATTAAAATTTTATGGCTTACAGTTCGAAAAGTATTGCTACGTGATGGTATAAGTGCAGCTGGCGAGGCTACGATGCCAAAATTTGAAGGTTGATATGTATTATATATTTGGCGCAGGCGGTCATGGCAAGGTTGCTTTTCACAGTGCATTATTAAGTAATTTACAAATTACAGGGTTTATTGACGACAAGCCTATTACAACATGGTGTGATCAACCTGTTTTTAAGCCAAATAGTATAGAGAGTCATGCCAATCATGCAGTTCATTTTGCAGTAGGCAACAATAAAGTTCGAAAAATTTTACAGCTTAATTGGATGCGTTTAGGTGTAAAAATTTTAACAATTATTCACCCAAAAGCAATTGTGTATAACACTTCAGAAATAGCGGATGGATGTTTAATTGCTGCTGGCGCAATTATTGCACCTTGCACCAAAATTGGAGCAGGGTGCATTGTTAACCATAACGCTACAATAGATCACGATTGTGTTATTGGCGCATTTACACATATTGCCCCCAATGCTACTTTATGCGGGGGAGTTAAAATAGGTGAGCTATGCCTAATTGGTGCTGGCGCGGTTGTTATGCCTTGCATAGAAATTGGTGATAATGTGATTGTAGGTGCAGGCGCGGTTGTCACTAAAAATATACCTTCAAATTATAATGCGGTGGGCAACCCTGCAAAAATACTCATCAAAAAAACTTAAATTATGTTAAACACACCTTTTAGCCCTTGGCCTAGCTTTAGTATTGAAGAGGCAGAAGCAGTATCCACCACATTATTATCAAATAAAGTAAACTATTGGACAGGTACGCATTGCCGCGAGTTTGAAAAAGAATTTGCCGCTTGGGCGGGTACAAATCACGCCATTGCACTTAGTAACGGCACATTGGCTTTAGATTTAGCCTTACATGCGTTAGATATTGGCAATGGTGATGAAGTAATTGTTACACCTCGTACTTTTATTGCGAGCGTTTCGTGTGTGGTTAATGCGGGCGCAACACCCATTTTTGCTGATGTTTGCTTGCAATCTGGCAATATAACCCCCGAAACAATCGCTAATGTTATTACCCCTAAAACAAAAGCCATCATTTGTGTGCATTTAGCAGGCTGGCCTTGCGATATGGATGGCATTATGGCCTTAGCAAACAAGCACGGCATTAAAGTGATTGAAGATTGCGCACAAGCGCATGGTGCATTATACAAAGGCAGAAGTGTGGGTAGTATTGGTCACATTGGCGCATGGAGTTTTTGCCAAGATAAAATTATGACCACTGGCGGCGAAGGCGGTATGGTAACTACTAATGATGAAATGTTGTGGCGTAAAATGTGGGCGTTTAAAGACCACGGCAAAAGTTATGAAGCAGTGTATGAGCGTGAGCATGCGGCTGGCTTTAGATGGCTACATGAATCAATTGGTACTAATTGGCGTATGTTAGAAATGCAGGCTGTTTTAGGGCGCATTCAGTTAAAAAAAATGCATGACTGGACAATTAAAAGAACAAACAATTCTAAACAAATTTTATCGGCTTGCCGTACTTTTTCAGCTTTGCGTGTGCCAGTATTTGCGTGTGATTCTGCCTGCAATACTGCTTGTAATGACAGCAATCAATGCGTCAATTTAACCAAAAATAAATGTGTACATGCTTATTATAAGTGTTATGTTTATGTAGACTCTAATCAACTGGCGGAAGGTTGGAGCAGAGATAAAATTTTGCAAGCAATTAATGCCCTAGGTGTTCCTTGTTTTCAAGGCTCTTGCTCCGAAGTTTATTTAGAAAAAGCATTTGATAATACTGGTTTTCGTCCCAATTTACACATGCAGAATGCAAAGCAACTTGGAGAAAATTCTATTATGTTTCTGGTTCACCCCACTTTAACCCAGCTAGATATTAATAATACTTGTGCCACAATAAATGAGGTAATGAAAAAGGCACAAGTTTAAGCTTAGAATGTTGCTGAATAATACTAGTTTACATTTTTATGACAAAATACTACGCAATTGTAATTTAATATGTAAAAAGTGTTTTTAAGTAACGGTAACCACTTTACAATATCGTTTAATAGTTACAGGTGAATGATGTTTTATCTGTAAAAAGACGTTTTTTAGTAAGAAGTATAATCAATTAAGGTCACATGTGAGTAATTCAAACCCTACTGCTACATCCGCTAACCCAATCAATTCATCATCTGAATCCTCTGTGTCTGTTAACGCTTATGATGATTCACTAAACGAGCTTGATTTGGTGGATGTTATTAACTTTTTAAGACGCAATTTTAAGAAAATGTTGATAGGCGCTTTGCTAGGCCTTGCTATTGGTGGGCTGTTAGTGGTTTGGTCGCCGTGATGTTGCGCAGCGCCTTTGTGGGACTTTGCAGGTCGATATCACTAAGGCGAAAGAGTTATTGGGCTGGATGCCTCCCTTTGGTGTGGATGAAGGATTACGCCTTACTATTTAAATGAGACTTTTCATTTACGCAGTTGACATTTTACGGCAATTAGCCGTAAAATTATATTTTACTTATTAAGTAAGGTGATCATCATGTTGTCAACCACTCCAACCACTGCGCGCCTTGAGGCGCGAATCAGTGCTGATTTACATGCAAATATTAAGCTTGTGGCAGACATGCAAGATCGTAGCATGACAGATTTTATTGTCTCTGCAATGCAAGAAGCAGTGCAACGCGTTATTGAGCAGCGAGACGTAATTAAATTATCTTTAGAAGACCAGACACGCTTTGCTAATGCCATACTTTTACCACCCGCAATTAGCCCTGCTTTAAAACGTGCATTTGCTAAACATCGTGACATGGTAATTGCTGAGTGAGTGGGGTACAGTTTAAAGTAGTTCAACTCAATGCAACGCATGACAAAGCCACGTTCAATAGTGATTCAGAGCCGCTGAATCGTTACTTTAAAGAACAGGCAAGCCAAGATATAAAGCGCAGAGTTGCGGCCTGCTTTGTGGCAATTACGCAAGGTAATGAGATTGTAGCTTATTACACGTTAGCTTCAGCCTCAGTACTACTCACCGAATTACCTGAGCTATTACTAAAAAAGTTGCCGCGCTATCCCACTGTTCCTGCAGTACGCATGGGAAGATTAGCCGTCTCTACGCAATCTAAAGGTCAAGGCATTGGTGCCGTACTGCTGGCAGATGCATTGTTACGTTCAGCCAGCAATGAAATAGCCGCTTATGCACTGATTGTTGATGCTAAAGATACCAAAGCCGCAGCTTTTTATCAGCATCATGGATTTATGCTGCTGGGTGTGAACCCAATGAGGCTATTTCTGCCTTTGGCCAACATAAAATAATTTTTTGATTGATTTGTGATGAAGCGTTTATTTGATATGTGGTTAACCGTACAGGGACTTGCTCAAGGTGAATAGCATATTAGCATTCATCTTGTCCTTGACTTGCTTTGCTTAAAAAGGACATAATAGCCACTATTAATTTTAAATAAAGGGCTTATATGCAAGTGTCTATGCAGGAATTCAAGTCTCATTTATCACGCTATGTTGGTCAAGCGCAATCTGGACAGTTGATAGAGCTGACCTCGCATCGCAAGGTAGTGGCTAGGATTGTAGGCGTACCTTCTTCCAGCAGTGCTGGCGTGGCTTGTTTGCTAGCCGCTGGTGTTGCAACTTGGCAAGGCGGCAAGCCTGCAGGCGCAGCTTTAAGGTTGCAAGTGCACGGCAAACAGGTTTCAGCAATGGTGTTAGAAGACCGCGTATGATTTTGTTTTGTGACACTTCCGCGTTACTTAAATTGTACATTGTTGAAGCGGGTAGTGATGCACTGAAAGTGCTGGTGCAAGAAGCCGAGGCAGTAGCGGTGTGTCGCATTGCTTGGGCAGAGGCCTATGCTGCGCTATCTAGGCGGGCGCGCGAAGTGCCAGAAGATGCTTCGCTTATTGAGCAAGCTAAAGCAGCAATAGCGGCTGATTGGCCACATTTTGTGGTATTAGAAATTGACCAGCCCTTGGTTGAGCTTGCAGGAGAGTATGCGGACACATTTGCATTGCGAGGCTATGACAGTATTCAGCTTGCAGCCGCTTTTGAAGCAGGCCGAATTTCGCAGACCCCACTATTTTTTGCTTGCTACGACATGCGTTTAAATAAGGCAGCTAAGCTGTTAGGCATGTTATGTTTGTAACTGTTGTTAATATAGAGAGCTTTGCATGAAACGAAATATGGCTCAATATTAAACAAAAATATCAAAATCCGTCATTCCCACGAAAGTGGGAATCCATTTTAATCAATCGCTAACATGGATCCCCGCTTTCGCGAGGATGACGGGATGGTAAGTTTTTAGGGTTAAAATTCCTTCGTGCAAAGGTCTCATATAGAAATTATGATTATTTTTATTGCTAAATGATGAAGCGTTTATTTGATTTGTGTTTGGCGTTATTCGCCTTGTTATTTTTAGCGTTGCCAATTCTGCTGGTGGCAGTGATGGTGTGTTTAACTTCGGTCGGATCAATTTTGTATTGGCCTGATCGTGTTGGTCGTGATAATAAGCTATTTAAAATGCCAAAATTTCGTACGATGCGAGTCGACACCCCCGCAGTAGCGACGCATTTGTTGACTAATCCTAAGCGGTTTTTAACGCCTGTTGGTTCTTTTTTACGTAAGTCTAGCCTCGATGAATTGCCGCAATTATGGAATATTTTAAAAGGCGATATGAGCTTTGTTGGCCCGCGGCCAGCGTTATTTAATCAGTATGATTTAATTGCACTACGC
>JAYTEL010000057.1:0-5464 GCA_043735225.1 Methylotenera sp.
AAAACCTTTACGTAGCGCCTCTGTAAAAACTGCGGCTAGTGGCACAATTAAAAATAAACTTAAAAACACTAATACTGTAGCAATCAATATCCCGCGCATTAAGATTGGCTCTGATGTTGCGCGGCTGCGGGCAACCTTTGTTTGATAATTGCTATATTGTGAGATTGGGTTTGACGAAGTGGTACATGGACTTATTGGCATCAATTATTCCTATTTTTTACATTTTAAATATGTATTGATAAGCTAAAAATTAAAATTTAGCGCGAGATACTTGCTCTGCGGCTTGCCCACCATTGCAAACCGTTAATCGCAAACAGCAGCAAAAATGAAATCACCAACATGACTACCGCAATTGCCGTAGCACTAGCATACTCATATTGTTCTAGCTTAGTAATAATAATCAGCGGCGTAATTTCTGACACCATTGGCACGTTACCTGCAATAAAAATCACTGATCCATACTCACCAATTGCGCGTGCAAAAGCCAATGCAAAACCTGTTAATAGGGCTGGCCAAATGGCTGGTAGTATAATTTTTACAAATGTTTGCCAGCGATTTGCGCCTAAGCTAGCTGCGGCTTCTTCAGTTTCTGCTTCTAAATCTTGCAACACAGGTTGCACGGTGCGCACTACAAATGGCAAGCCAATAAACGTTAGCGCGACAACAATACCAAGTGGCGTAAAAGCTACTTTAATACCGTGTGATTCTAAAAAACCGCCTATCCAGCCGTTACTCGAATACACAGCAGTAAGCGCAATACCTGCCACAGCGGTAGGTAACGCAAACGGCAAATCAACCAATGCATCAATTATTTTTTTACCAGGAAAAGTGTAGCGCACCAGCACCCAGGCAGTAGCTAATCCAAATACCGCGTTAGTTAGTGCGGCAATTAGCGATGCGCCAAAGGTTAATTGATAAGAGGCGACTACTCTAGGCGCACTCACCACAGCCCAAAATTCATGCAAACTTAATTCGGTAGTTTTAATAAATGCTGCCGATAAAGGAATTAGCACAATCAAACTTAAGTACAACAGCGTGTAACCAAGAGACAAATTAAAGCCCGGCAATATGTTGTTTGTTTTTACACTATTTATTTTTACACTACTTATTTTCATCAAAATTTCTCTTTTTAGGCAGACTTAACTATTGCGAACCTATTAGTTCTGCCGCAATTTTTATCGTATTAAAGCTTAACAATCGACACATCCGTCGCTTTGACCAGTGCCAATACTTCACGATCAATATGTAATGCCAGCTCTTTGATTGATTGCGTGGTGGTGATTGAGGTTTTGATGCCAGATGAGGTTTCAACCTCAACTTCTGAGACAACATCGCCCCAAACAATTGCTTTCACTGTGCCGCGCAATTGATTACGCACATTCACTGCTAATAAAGCCATTACAGTTTCTCCTGTAACATGGTGTGGGCTTAAACCCAATAAATTGGTATTGCTTACCAAATGAATGACGCGCAAATTGCCAGCTACTTTAAATAAATCTGATCAAAAATGCCGCCGTCAGAAAAATACGTTTTCTGCGCTTTTGTCCAACCGCCAAAAACAGTGTCAATGGTAAATAAATCGACTTTGGCATATTGGCTCTCGTACTTTTTTAAAATAGTTGCGTTACGCGGACGGTAAAAGTTTTTTGCGATGATTTCTTGACCTTCATTGCTGTACAAATAGTTAAGATAAGCTTCTGCCACTTTTTCAGTGCCATGTTTCTTCGCAAATTTATCAACAACCGTTACAGGCGGCTCTGCCAATATTGATGCTGGCGGCACCACAACTTCAAACTTGCCAGCATCTTCTTTTAACGCTAAATAAGCTTCGTTTTCCCAACCTACCAACACATCACCAATGCCGCGCTCTACAAAAGTAGTGGTTGCACCGCGCGCACCAGAATCTAATACCGCCGCGTTTTTATAAAACTTAGTAATGTATTCTTTGGCTTTTGCATCACTACCTCCTGGCGCTTTTAACGCTTGGCCATAGGCTGCAAGATATGTCCAACGCGCACCGCCAGATGTTTTTGGGTTAGCTGGTACAATGCCAATACCAGGCTTTACTAAATCATCCCAATTGTTAAGGTGTTTAGGGTTGCCTTTTCGCACCAAAAAAACAATGGTTGACGTATATGGCGTACTGTTATTTGGCAGACGCGTTTGCCAATCTTTAGGTATTAGCTTGGCCTTGTCATAAAGCTGATCAATGTCGTATCCCAAAGCTAGCGTTGCTACGTCTGCCTGCAAGCCATCAATCACCGCTCGGCCTTGCTTGCCAGAGCCGCCGTGTGATTGATTCACTTTAACCGTATCACCTGTTTTAGCTTGCCAATACTTGCTAAATGCTGCGTTATAAGCTACATATAACTCGCGTGTTGGGTCATAAGAAACGTTGAGTAAATTAACTTCAGCGCTTTGACTAATCATTGGCACCACAAGAACGCTGGCGCTTAATAGGGCATTGATGCGTCTTATATTAATGACTGTGTTTAATTTCAGCATGATTTTCCTTTAATAATTTGTTACGTATTTAATGGGTTTTAGAGTAATTTGTTTTTAATCAACTTTTAATATTTAAAATGCAACAGCCGACACTTCACAATAGAAAAAATCAGAGTTGTCGTCTCGATTATTTTCACCTGCTATTTTTCTTGATGTGGTTTTAGCAAAATCTCCCGCCAAAAAATGGGCGTAGCCTAAATTAAATGTAAGTTTATTAGTGACGGGAAAGCGAATTCGCAAATCAATTTCATCCCCAATATGGTTGCCGCTTTTGCCAGTTTGATCACGTAAATTAGCGCCTGCATTCCAGCGGTCTGTAGCGCTATCTAAATAATAACGGCTAAATCCAGTATCAATCTTGATGGAATCTATACCAATTACGGAAGTAACACTCTGCGGGATTTCAAATTCTGCACGCACTTTTGGTGTGCGAATATTTTCCATTTGTATATAGTCATCATTTGACCATGGTCTTGCAAAGCCAAATAAGCGCTCAAAACGTTGATTTTTTCCATCCGATGGATTTTTATCGCCCGTTGCGACGCCATAAAACGCACTGATGCGAGGCTTCCAGGCATTTTGAAACGTATAACCAAGCTCCGCATTATAGGCATGCGCATCATGCTCTAATTCTGCAATGAACGCCCCATTATTGTTTAGCTTGTCTTGGTAACCCCATTGCTTTACATAAGTGACATCGTAATCCCATCCCGTGTTTGCAATAACGCTATACGCACGTAAGCCTGCTGTATGAATCTCTCGGTTGGTGCGTGTATTTAATGCGGCTACTCTGCCGTTATTATCAAACTTTACTTTGCTGCCATCTTGCTTAAGCAAGTAATAATAAGGCTCTAACGTCACATACTTCGACCAGCCACGATAGTCAGCAACCACTGCGTAAAATTGCTGCGATTGATCCCTTTCGTCACTCTGCACGGTAAAGCGTTGTATCGGGTTTAGTGCAAAAGCTTCAATTTCCCAATCATTTTTTGCTTGTCCAACGTGTGTTCTTAAGCCCTGAAAATTATTGGTTGTATTACGCCATTCATTGCGAGCTACTAATCTTCTATCTGACAATTCAAAAGCATGACGACCATATTTAAGGCTGATGGGTCTATCATTACCAAGGTTATCTTTGGGTAAAAATGATTCTTTAAAATACAGCTCGCCATAAGCTTGCAATACTTCGGATAAGTTAACATCACGCGTATCAAAGTTTCTAGAAAATTGGCTATTGTTGCGCCTTGAATCTTGTAGTTCCACGGTGAATCTAAAGGGATCAAACTTATTTTTTACCGCCATAAAGGCACGCGATCTTAACAATATCGTCTCATCTAAGATGGCGTTGCTACGCCTAAAGTCGTTGTCTCGCGATTCGACTCTAAAGCGATATTCGAGGCCAACATCTAGCCAATCAACATCTGTAAAAGCATCAAAATCGCCTAACCAAGTTTTATTAAGCTGCTTTACATAGCGCGGCGGCTCGGTTTCTCGGCCTGTGCCATAACTTTTGCGCTCAACGTAATAGCCGTTTTTTTCAATATTTGCCGCTTCAGCAGCTGCTCTAATTTCCGCCTCCACTTCTACACGCCGCGCTTTGATTTTTTCGGCTTGGACTAATTCTTCTACACTCTCTGCAGGCATAATTTGGGCTGGCTGCACCAACTCTGCTTGCACGATAGCTGCTGAAATTGCTGCTTTATCGTTAGCAAAACTATTACTGTTAAAAGGTACTAAACCGCTTAACAATAAGACTTTTAGAAATTTTTTTGCATCTAAATGACCTGTTTGTTGCATTTCACTTCTCACAATATTGAACTCAAATTAAAAACCGAAAGATTTTTAATGGCGCCGACTAAAAAATAATCAACGAATATTATAGAAGCTACTAAATAACTAAAAAGACTTTGTAATTATATTGTTATTCTATTTAATTATATTAAATTTCTATTGGCACGGGTAATGGATATCGCAAATTTGATTTTATTGTATCTAACTGCTATTAGACTTAGAATTGCAATATGCAAAAAACATGCAAAACACCATGCAAAAAAAATTTGCAAAAAACATGCCAATAAGTGACCAGCCGCCAATTACACGTCAGCTAACTGACCAATTCGGCCGCACGGTCGATTACATTCGGTTATCGATTACCGATCGCTGCGATTTTCGCTGCGTGTATTGCATGAGTGAAGACATGACTTTTTTACCGCGCAATGAGGTATTAAGCCTTGAAGAATGCGCTCGATTAGTCAAAATATTTGTGGGTATAGGCGTAAGCAAAGTACGCATCACAGGCGGCGAGCCACTCGTGCGCAAAAACGCCATGTGGCTGTTTGATGAAATTGGTCTGTTAAAAGGCTTAAAAGAATTAGTGCTTACTACCAACGGCAGCCAATTATCAAGCCAAGCTATTGCGCTTAAAAAAGCGGGCGTAAAACGGATTAATATTTCTATCGACAGCTTAAAGCCAGAACGTTTTAAAAAAATCACGCGCACAGGCGATTTAAACAAAGTATTGGCAGGCCTGCAAGCCAGCATTAATGCGGGGTTTGAGGGCATTAAAATCAACACAGTGTTAATGCGCGGCAGCAACGATGACGAAGCAGTAGATTTAGTACAGTTTGCCATCGACCAAAAAATCGACATTAGCTTTATTGAAGAAATGCCGTTGGGACTGGTTGACCACGCGCGGGAAAGCACATTTGTAAGCAACGCCGACACGCTAAAATTACTGCAAAGTAAGTATTCACTTTTGCCTAGCACCGAGACCACAGGCGGCCCAGCGCGTTATTGGCGCGTTGCAAATAACGACGGTACTTCTCAAACTAAAATTGGCTTTATCTCGCCGCACAGTCACAACTTTTGCGAAACCTGCAACCGCGTGCGCATCACCTGTAAAGGCGAGCTTTACTTGTGCTTAGGCCAAGAAGATAAAGTGGATTTAATGCCGCTGCTA
>JAYTEL010000058.1:0-1703 GCA_043735225.1 Methylotenera sp.
TATTTTTGGTTCTAGCGACCCTACGCACACGCCGCCGATGAGTCCCAACGCGGTGATTGAGTATTTAGGGTTAGCGTGCAGCCCTTGCTTTAAGCGCGAATGCCCATTAACGGGCGATGCGCATTTGGCTTGTTTAAAAAATATTAAACCCAGCAAAATTATTGTAAGCGGCTAATGGTGCTTAGCCCACAAAAAATAAAGTCGCACTAAAAAGAAAACTATTGCGCCACTAGTTAAAATCCATATTTGAAGCCTAAATTTGCGTGCCGCTTTATTTAGCTCATTTGTTACAATTGTTTGATGTGCATTCACTTTTTCAAGCTCAGATAACAATGATTGAGGATTTTTAACTAGCCTATCATGTAATACTTCTGGGTCAGTAGATTGGTTAGCAATCAGTTTGCCTAGCTGCTTTGCCGAATCATTATAAGCATCTGAAAGTTTTGGATTCCAATCATAGTCAAATCCTGTTGCTTGTTTCCACAGAAACTTAGCAACAGCGTAAATCACTTCAGGTGACTCTTTTGGATCTTTTAATTGAACACCAACTACGCCCCGTTTCATCGCCCCAAGACCAAATAGTCCAAACATGCGGTCTGTCCAATGAATATCAGTAACTACTTTGGTGTAATTTTCCACTTTAAATAACAGTACATAATTGGCATTGCCGCGAGTAGCTACTTCATGCAAATAAATACCTATAACCTCTTTCCACGGAATAAAGCCGTGTATTGGTATGTTGAATCCGTTTCGATTCATCTCACATGCTGGTTTGCCTATGCCCACATAAAAACGTGATAGCGCTATTACAGTAATCAGCAAAAATACAAGTCCGCCCAGTAAATATGGCCATGAAACCGATGGCATTGTAAGCCAGACTTTAATCAATATAGCACTTATAATACCCATAGATATTGTCAAAAGCGTCATCGATGTACTTCTGTGAACTTGTAAAGTTTGGTCTGATAACCAAGGCTTTTTGGTCAACTCACTGATGCGGCGACTAATCTCAACTTGCTTATTTTCTTTTAACTTTTTTTCGTAACGGCTATCGCGAATGGACGAAAAAGCTATTAAGCCAATACCAATTAAGCAAATAGTTGCGGCAAACAAAAGATTATTGTTGTGCAGCAATGCACTAAAACTAGACGGAATTAGTATGATGCCAATTGAAAGCATTAAAAGGTTGGCTAGTCGTGACATAAATCTCTCA
The DNA here is from genome assembly GCA_043735225.1 of Methylotenera sp. Classification (GTDB taxonomy): domain Bacteria; phylum Pseudomonadota; class Gammaproteobacteria; order Burkholderiales; family Methylophilaceae; genus Methylotenera_A. Next base: position 1,214 of record JAYTEL010000058.1, read on the forward strand.
GTTTGAGTTTTTAAAATAGCTTTGATACCAAGCCACAAACTTCTCAACACCAACCTTAAGCGGCGTATTTGGCTTAAATCCTACCCAAGTTTCTAACTCGCTGGTATCGGCATAGGTGGCTTTTACATCGCCCGCTTGCATGGGTAAAAATTCTTTCTGTGCGGTTTTGCCGATTGCATTTTCTAGCAGCCCGATAAAATCGAGTAATTTTTCGGGTTGGTTGTTACCAATATTAAACAGCCTGTAAGGCGCGCTGGTACTTGTGCTTGGCGTACCGGGTTTATCTAGCACGCGAACCACACCTTCAACAATATCGTCAATATAAGTAAAATCGCGCAACATATCGCCGTGGTTAAACACTTTAATCGACCTATTGTTAATAATGGCGTCAGCAAACAAAAATGGCGACATATCGGGTCTGCCCCACGGGCCATATACGGTGAAAAAACGCAGGCCTGTCGTTGGCAAGCCGTATAAATGACTGTAGGTA
>JAYTEL010000059.1:0-4832 GCA_043735225.1 Methylotenera sp.
TCCACTTTGAAAATTATCGATTTGAGCGCCATGGTGGAATTTTATTCAGTAGTGCTGGGAGCCGCGATGACTTGGATACGCACATCTCCCAGGCTGACAGCTTGACCCGCTTGAATCTTGCACGTTTTGCGCAATTCCACTTTGCCGTCCACCATCACCTTACCTGCGGCAACCAGCATTTTTCCGGCGCCGCCGCTGTCACACACGCCAGTCAACTTCAGCAAAGAGTGCAATTCGATGAAGGTGCCGGTTAAATTAAACTCGAGTTGTTGCATAAGCGCCTTTGTGAAAATCGTGAACCGCGAGAGGCTTTCTGTCTTTGCGCCAAACAAAAATGGGCGCCCAAGGGCACCCATTTGTTACTGTTTTGGCTCCCCGACCTGGACTCGAACCAGGGACACACGGATTAACAGTCCGTTGCTCTACCGGCTGAGCTATCGAGGAATCGGTAGTACTTGTGAAGGCGTGATAATACTGGCTTAGGGGTGTTTGGTCAATAACTACAAGTGTTTAAATTAACAAATTTTATAATTTAATTTCATAACAATTGTTAATTAAATTTTATAACAAAATTTTAAACAAAAGCGCAGTCATTTAAGTTAGCGCTTTTTCTATGCGGTCAAGTGCAACTTGCAAATTTTGCATGCTGGTGGCAAATGAGATACGAAAATAGCCTTCTGCGCCAAATGCGCTACCTGGCACGACGGCGACATCGAATTTTTCTAGCAAGTATTCAGCCAACGCCATATCAGTTGCGGCGTTAATTTTGCCCGATTTGTGTAGACTTGCGATGGCTTCGCGTGCATCTGGAAAAGCGTAAAATGCGCCGCCCGCCATTAGGCAACTGATGCCTGGCATGGCGTTAAAGCGGTCAACTACAAATTTATGGCGCTCTTTAAATGCCGTTACCATTGGTTTAATGCAATCTTGCGATCCGCTTAAAGCAGCGACTGCAGCGTGTTGCGAGATGCTGGTAGCGTTGCTGGTCGATTGGCTTTGTAAAATCTCCATTGCCTTAATAATATAAGCGGGGCCAGCCGCATAGCCAATACGCCAACCAGTCATCGAATACGCTTTTGAAACGCCGTTAAGCACAATGCAACGACTTTTTAATGCGGGCGCGGCGTTAAGAATATTATAAAATTTTTCGCCTGTTAAATTAACGTGTTCATACATATCATCAGTTGCAACTAATACCTGTGGATATTTTAGCAGCACTTCGCCTAAGGCTTGCAACTCGGCTAAGCTGTACACTGCGCCAGTGGGATTAGAGGGCGAATTTAACATCACTAATTTTGTTTTTGGCGTTATCGCCGCTGCTAATTGTGCGGGTAACAGCTTAAAACCTTGCTCAATTCCGCAATTAATTATTACAGGCTCGGCCTCAGCCACCATCGCAATATCTGCATAACTTACCCAATACGGCGCGGGTATCACTACTTCATCGCCTTTGTTTAGCACGGCAAGGCATAAGTTAAAAATCGTTTGCTTGCCGCCCACACCCACAATCACTTCATTTAGATGGTAATCAAAGCCATTTTCAGTCTTAAATTTATTGACAATGGCTTGCTTTAATGCGGGAATGCCCGACACAGGCGTGTATTTGGTGTAACCCGCGTTAATGGCGGCAATGGCGGCTGCTTTAATGTGTTGCGGCGTATCAAAATCAGGCTCGCCCGCTGCTAAGCCAATAATAGGCCGACCCTCAACTTTATATTTTGCTGCCTTGGCGGTGATAGCTAGTGTTGGCGATTCTTTAATCGCTAAAACGCGCTGCGATAATCTGTGTGAGTGTGACAAAACTACTTTCCTTAAAAACTTAACCTAATCATTATTGATATTTTACGCACAAAACGGTGATTTAGGAATAAAACACAACCTGAATAACTGCAAATAAAAAAGGTCTCTTGCGAGACCTTAAGTGAGTTACCTATTAATTTGTTACTTATAATTTAACATTCTTTATCACAACCCAACACATAAGTGTACTCAGCTGCTGCGTCTTGATTTATTTTTGCCAATGCAAGTTGTATGCGGTGCATTTCTGCGCTATCACCGCGCGTTTTTGCCATACTGCCTAATTGTATAAATGCGTCCAAATTACTTGGCTCTAAAATGATTGCTTGGTTGTAAGCCGCTTGCGCTGCGTCAGATTTACCCGTATTTTCTAAACCCAAGCCTAAAGCAAGCCAAGCTTCGCTACTTTTGGGTTCTGCTGCCGTCCATTTCTCTGCCACTTGCGATAATTTAGGCCAGTCAGAGCGCGATTCTGGCACAGCAGCTTGCATGTAAAACGGTTTTTTATCTTCATCTTCCTCCCATAAGGCTTTACCAGTAACAGGAAATACAGTCGATGCAGGTTGTTTATCAAGTGTGTCTAGCCACTCAACAGGCAATGCAAAATGAATACTCCCGCCTCTACCTGTTGTTTTAAAAGTGTTAATACCAACCAAATTGCCATCCATATCAAATAAGCCACTGCCGCTAGCACCCATTAAAAATTTGGCGTTGGTGCGAATGACATTAGCACTATTATCTAAATATAAGCCTTTCACTGTTCCTGTGGAGGTAAGTGGGGCGGGAACACCGTTAGAATGTCCAATACCTGCGACATCTTGACCACGTTTAAGGTTAGTGCTTTTACCCATTTTGGCTGGTTTTAAAGGCAGATTTTCAGTAGTAACTATACATAAGTCGTGCCAAGAATCAGTTTTAACGCTGGTTATCACGTAAGAATCTTCACCGCGAGCTATCCATGGCTGTTTAGTATTACGTAATACATGGCAATTAGTCACGACTTTATCTTTACCAATCACGACGCCTGATCCATAAGCCAAACCACCTTGTGTGTTGTACCCGCGTATCATGACAACACTAAAGTAAGATTGTATAAGTGCATCTTTATCCATAGCTAAACTGTTGTGACTTGGTAATAAAATAGATGTTAATAGTGCAGATGTAGTAAAAAATTTACGCATGAATTAACCTTATTAAAAATTAAAATAGAATAATTTTAAAAACTATTTAACCACGTTTTCAAAATGTACATAAAAAGCTAATATTAATGACTTATTATATATTGTAAAAGTTCGCAGTTTTCATGCAAAGATCAATTTGATTAGTAATATACAAAATCATTGTTTTCAAAATATATTTAGCAAATCCTGTTAAAATTGTTCGTTATTCATAAGTGAAAATCTACTGTGTTTGTAAATTACCCCAATAGTAAATATCAACTTTGGCAGCCGTTTGCACCCGCTGGCGACCAACCGCAAGCGATTGACAAGCTAACGCAAGGTATTAATGATGGTTTAAAGTTTCAAACCTTGCTTGGCGTAACGGGCAGCGGCAAAACCTTTACCATGGCTAATGTGATTGCTAGGCTTGGCCGCCCCGCCATTGTAATGGCGCCCAATAAAACGCTGGCCGCGCAGTTATATAGCGAGTTTCGCGAGTTTTTTCCTAATAATTCGGTGGAATATTTCGTCAGTTATTATGATTATTATCAACCAGAAGCATACGTACCAAGCCGAGATTTATTTATCGAAAAAGATTCCAGCATAAATGAACATATTGAGCAGATGCGGCTTTCGGCAACCAAAGCTTTGCTCGAGCGCGAAGATAGTATTATCGTCGCCAGCGTTTCGGCTATTTACGGTATCGGCGATCCAACTGACTATCACAGTATGGTGTTGCATTTGAAGCAAGGCGATAAAATGAGCCAAAAAGAGGCGATTTTGCGCCTAATTGGCATGCAGTATGATCGCAATGATTTTGACTTTAGCCGCGGCAGTTTTAGGGTGCGCGGCGATGTTATTGATATTTTTCCTGCCGAAAATAACGAAACCGCCGTAAGGCTAAGTTTGTTTGATAATATCGTCGAAAGTATCACTCTTTTTGACCCATTAACAGGACAAATATTTAATAAAATTCAACGGTTTACCATCTATCCTTCAAGTCATTACGTAACATCGCGCGAGACGACTATTAGCGCTGTAGAAAAAATTAAAAAAGAACTAGTTGAACGCGTAGCTTGGTATGTAAAAGAAGGCAAATTGGTTGAAGCGCAACGTATTGAACAGCGCACGCGATTTGATTTAGAAATGCTCAACGAAATTGGTTTTTGCAAAGGTATTGAGAACTACTCACGCCACTTATCTGGCGGCAACCCGGGCGACCCGCCGCCCACCTTAATTGATTATTTGCCTGATAATGCACTGATGATTATCGACGAAAGCCATGTTACCGTTCCGCAAATTGGCGCCATGTATAAAGGTGACAGAGCCCGCAAAACCAACTTAGTTGATTACGGCTGGCGACTGCCATCGGCACTCGATAACCGACCGCTTAAGTTTGAAGAGTTTGAGCGCATTATGCGCCAAAGCGTGTTTATATCGGCCACGCCATCCGACTACGAAAAAATTCATCAACAACAAGTGGTCGAGATGATTGCGCGGCCAACAGGCTTGATTGATCCGCCCATTACGGTTAAGCCAGCCGATACGCAAGTGGATGATTTGCTAGGAGAAATTAAGCTTAGAGTTGACGTTGGCGAACGCGTGCTAGCCACCACGTTAACTAAGCGCATGGCCGAAGATTTGACTGACTACTTGGCAGAACACGGCGTAAAAGTGCGCTATTTACACAGTGATATTGACACCGTTGAGCGCGTCGAGATTATTCGCGATTTGCGCTTGGGCGAGTTTGATGTGCTGGTTGGCATTAACTTGCTACGCGAAGGTTTGGATATTCCTGAAGTATCGCTAGTGGCCGTGCTAGACGCCGATAAAGAAGGCTTTTTGCGTAGCGAGCGCAGCTTAATTCAAACATCT
>JAYTEL010000060.1:0-4274 GCA_043735225.1 Methylotenera sp.
CGCGACTTTTCCAACCTTGCCACACTTCTCGCATAGAAGGTGGCTTTAACCACAAGGAGATTTCATGCGACATTATGAAGTAGTTTTTATCGTCCATCCGGACCAGAGCGAGCAAGTGCCTGCGATGATCGAGCGTTATCGTGCGCTAGTTACATCGACAGGTGGCACGATGCACCGCTTAGAGGATTGGGGCCGTCGTCAATTGGCTTACCCAATTCAAAAAATTCACAAAGCGCATTATGTGCTAATGAACATTGAGTGCACATTAGAAGCATTAGCCGAGCTTGAGCATGGCTTTAAGTTTAACGATGCTGTGCTGCGCCATTTAACCATGGGCACAAAAACCGCTGCCACTGCGCCTAGCCCAATGATGAAAGAAGAAAAATCACGTTCTGTGCTTAGCCGAGATGAAGCGCCAGCCGCGCCGGCGCCGGTAGCAGCTCCCGCTGTAGCAGCTGAGGTTGCAGCAGCCTAAGTGTTGAAAAGCCTTTGTTGAACAACTTGGTGTTAAGCGGCTTGGTTGTTAGTTTACAGCCACTACGCTTTACACCAGCAGGCATACCGCTACTGTGTTTTTTGTTGCAACATGATTCAGAACAAATAGAAGCAGGTTTAAAAAGAAAAGTTGTATGTGAAATAAACGCGGTTGCGCTTGGTAACATTGCAAACAGCCACATTCAGCTAGGTTCAAGCATTAAGGTAAAAGGTTTTTTAGCCAAACGTAGCGCAAAAAGCACGCAATTGGTGTTGCATATACAACAGTTACAAATAGAACAGTTAGAAATACAACAGCTTAAAATTGAACATTTAGAAGCTAATTTAAAGAATATTTAGGAGTTACACACATGGCAAGAGAAATGTATAAACGCCGCCGTTACTGCCGTTTTAGTGCAGAAGGCATCAAAGAAGTAGATTACAAAGACGTGGATTTACTGAAAGATTTCATTTCAGAAAATGCAAAAATTATCCCAGCCCGTATGACTGGCACTAAAGCTAGATATCAACGCCAACTAACAACCGCGGTAAAACGCGCACGTTTTTTAGCTTTGTTACCATACACTGACAAACACCCAGGTTAATTTAGGGCTTAGGAGAGATAACATGCAATTAATTTTATTAGAAAAAGTAGCAAATCTTGGTACGCTTGGCGATATTGTTAAGGTTAAAGATGGTTTTGGCCGTAACTTTTTAATTCCACAAGGTAAAGCAAAACGCGCAACAGAGGCTAATAAAGCCGAGTTTGCTGCACGCCGTGCAGATCTAGAAAAACAACAAGCCGATATTTTAACCGTGGCAACCGCGCGCGGTGCTAAATTGGCAGCTTTTGTATTAACAGTAGCGCAAAATGCTGGTGTAGATGGCCGTCTATTTGGCTCTGTGACCAATGGCGACATTGCTGAAGGCCTTATGGCTGCAGGCTTTGAAGTGGCTAAATCAGAAGTGCGCATGCCTACCGGCCCGTTAAAAACCGTGGGCGACCACGCGGTAACCGTTGCATTGCATCACGATATTGTTGTTGATATTTTAGTTAAGGTTGTTGCCGAAGCTTAAGATTAACAAGGTAATTAAAAAGGCGACCTTGGTCGCCTTTTTAGTTATATTGCTGGCCTCAAATGACAATTTGATTAATCGAGAAAAGAAATGAAAGCAATCAAGTTAACACAGTTTTTTGCATTATTAATCGCTTTGATTGTGGTTAGTTTACCTGCCCATGCAGATAATATTGATGAAGACGGCCGCATTTGGTTAAACATTAACATGAAAACGCCGTTGCCTATTAAAGGCTTAAATACCTATTTAGAAATTCAACCAAGGTGGCGTGAAGAGGGTTCAGAATACGACCAAACGATTATTCGCCCCGCAATTTTTTATGATGTTTCACCAAAATCAAGCGTTTGGCTAGGTTACGCCCGCGTTATCAGTCATTCATCAACTAAACCCAATACGCATGAGAATAGATTGTGGCAACAATTTAGCTATAGTTTTGACCCTATAGCCGAATGGAAAATAGCCAGCCGTACGCGGCTAGAAGAACGCAGCATTGAAGGCAAAGATGATATTGGTTACAGGTTGCGCCAAATGTTAAAGTTTACAAGGCCGCTACCATTAGAAAATACCAGTCTTATTTTGTCAGATGAGTTGTTTTTAAACGCCAACAGTACAAACTGGGGCGCAGCAAGTGGTTTCGATCAAAACAGAGCGTTTATAGGCCTTGGTTATAAATTAAATAAGCACAATGCTTTTGAAATTGGTTACCTACATCAATTTGTAAATACGCGTAAAGTTGACCGAGAAAATCACGTTTTATCAACTACTTGGGCAATTAATTTTTGATGTAATTTTATTAATAAATATCATCTGTTCTTAAATTGGCCATTTTAATAATGGCTTTTTTGCGCTGTTGATCTTAATAGATGTTACTTGCTTCAACTGCCCCGCCTAAATTCCTAATTTAGCGAATAAGTTATATAAAAGTGCTACCCCTCTGCAATCCTACCGTGCACTACACCTTTATAAACCATATTTTTGCATAAATTTGTTTGTAAAAAATTAATCTAATCACCTAATTCTAAAAACAATTTCAACATTTTTCATCGTATTTAACGATCTATAATTAAGTTTTATAAATTTTTATGCTTTATTTTTATCCTCTAATTTTTGCTTGTTTATAAACAGACTTTGAAAGAATAATAAATAAACAAATCACTATTAATTATTGCTTTACAAGTATGTTGCCAATACATGCGCAAGCAAAAGAAGGTGATATACCGTTAGGCTTTGAGGCACTCATATTTAACCTAGCGAGTCTAGTAATTTAGGTGGCATCACAAATCATTCTTATGGTGCTAACACTGCAGCCACAGTTTACGGTAGCGCAAATGCTAAATTAAAAGTAGAAAGTAATACCATACCTGAAATTGATAATTCGTATTATTTTACTAAAAATATCGCGGCACAGCTGATTTTAGCTTTAGGCACTAGGGTTAACGTAGCGGTATCTGGCACGGGTGGATTGCTGAAGCAGCGCAGCTTAGGTTCAGTCAATTTGCTGCCGCTTACATAAACTGCGCAGTGACATTTTAATCCTGATGAAATGTTTGATCCCTATGCTGGCACTGGCGCTTCTTACATTAGGGCGTTAAATGGTGGCGCAACTGCAAATACAACAGCTAGTAATTTTACTATTAAAAATAGCCGAAATTCGTTTGAGCCGGTATTGCAAGTTGGTTTAGACATTAACATTAAAGATGGTTGGTTAATTTTGACGTTAAAAAAATATGGTTTAATAAAGATATTGAGTTTAATGCCCCCGTTTTAGCAGCAGGCTTCAAAAAGGTAAACGATTTAGGCGTTTATCCGCGGATAGTTAGCATTGGCATAGGTAAAAAGTTTTAACATGTATTAGCAATAATAAAAAGGCTTACTCAATTGATTTTGAATAGGCTTTTTTTATTTATTGACGTTTAATTGGATTACGCAGCAATGCCGTTGAAAGACATAAAATATCAATCAAATTACATTAATAACCTGTAAGATTAATTCTTAAAATCTATTTAGTTGCTTGAACATTTTTAGATAGGCTTTTGAATGATAATTATCTATTAATGAATTTTTGTTATATTAAATAGGTCACATATATTGATTTTGTTAGCTTGCAATAAAAGTTACACATTCTCATATTTAAAAGGGGTTGTGTAGTGCTAAATTCAAAACTGATGTTAGTCGACAGAAATGATTATACGTCTTCAATTCTAGCAAACAGTCTATATCAGCGTGGTTACAAAAATATCCAAATTGTTAATGATGGTAATTCATTGCCCAAAGCTGTAGCTGAGTGTAGGCCAGATGCAACTATCTTTAATTACCAATTTAATGAGTTTGATAGCTTGATTTTATGTAACACGTTAAAACAAATATCTCCTCACTCATTAATTATTGCTATCGTTTCGCCTGGCCCCGCTTTTAAAACAGTTGATTTGTGGGCCAAGCAAACAAATAGTATTGATTTAATTGTTGAAAAACCGCTGTCTGATGAGCGTTTTTTTACTAAGCTTGACGATTTATTGAAACTTAAAACTTCCTCTAAAGCACTTGAAGCAAAAGCTCAGCTTTTAGTTAATTTAATTCCAGAAGCTGCATTATCAGCAATTGAAGCCAGCTTTAATAATGAAGCAAAAATGTTTCAAGCCATTGTACTTTTTACAGATATTCGCCGCTCAACTGAGCTTATTAGAGAAATGGCGCCGCGGGTATATTTTCAAATGTTAAATGAC
>JAYTEL010000061.1:0-25997 GCA_043735225.1 Methylotenera sp.
GGCGGAGAACGAGGGATTCGAACCCTCGATACAGGGTTAAGCCCGTATGCTTCCTTAGCAGGGAAGTGCCTTCGACCACTCGGCCAGCTCTCCGTTTTATTGCTTTGCAACCTTATTACAAGGGCGCGATATTACGCGAAATAGCATCAAAAATCAATTATTAACTGTCCTTATGCTTTTAATAATTTGGTCTGATTTATCCATTAGTAGTTTTTTTATGCTTTATTTGGTATTTTTTTACTGTTAATACTACAAAGTGAATAACTCAATTCTAAAATAATATTGAATTACCTAACTGCCTTCTAATTCAAATGCTTTGTGCAACACGCGCACTGCAAGCTCCATGTATTTTTCTTCTACCACCACCGCAATTTTAATCTCAGAGGTAGAAATCATTTGAATGTTAATGCCTTCTTCGGCCAGCGTGCGAAACATCTGACTGGCAATGCCTACGTGCGAGCGCATGCCCACGCCTACCACAGACACTTTAGCAATTTTGTCGTCGCCGATAATTTCGCGTGCTTTAATAAAGCCTTGTACTTTATCTCGCAAAATAGCCAAAGCTTTATTCATCTCATTTTTATGCACGGTGAAGGTAAAATCAGTTGCGCCATCTGCGCCCGTGTTTTGAATAATCATGTCGACGTCGATGTTGGCATCGGCAATTGGGCCTAAAATTTGATAAGCAATGCCTGGTGTATCAGGTACGCCCAGCACGGTGATTTTTGCCTCATCGCGGTTAAACGCAATGCCTGAAATAATGGGTTCTTCCATATTGTTGTCCTCGTTTTTTGTTGAAGAGTTGTCTTCTTCAAACGTTATCAATGTACCATCGCCTTCATCTTCAAAGCTAGAAAGTACGCGTAACTTAACCTTGTATTTGCCTGCAAATTCGACCGAGCGTATTTGTAATACTTTGCTACCTTGGCTAGCGAGTTCTAGCATTTCTTCAAAAGTGATCGATTTTAAACGGCGCGCTTCAGGCACCACGCGCGGATCTGTCGTATAAACGCCATCAACATCAGTGTAAATTTGGCATTCATCAGCCTTCAATGCAGCCGCTAGTGCTACACCAGTTGTGTCTGATCCGCCGCGGCCCAGCGTGGTGATGTTGCCAAACTCATCTACACCCTGAAAGCCCGCCACCACGCATACATAACCATCGTTTAAATCTTGCTTAATATTGTGGTCGTCAATATCTAAAATACGTGCTTTTGTGTGTGCATTATTGGTTAAAATTTTAACCTGCGTGCCCGTGTAGCTTTTGGCTTTAATGCCAAGCTCTAGCAGCGCCATTGTAGTCAGGCCAATCGTTACTTGCTCGCCTGTTGAAATCATCACATCTAATTCACGCGGATCTGGCTCTGCCATCACCGCTTTTGCCAAAGCGATTAATTTATTGGTTTCGCCAGACATAGCAGAAACCACCACTACAATCTGATGCCCCATGGCCTTGTAGCGCGCCACCCGTTTAGCTACTTCTTTTATACGCTCAGGATTCGCTACCGAGGTGCCACCATATTTTTGTACGATTAATGCCATATAAAATCTTAAATTTTAGCCACAAATAAACACAGCTAAACACGGATAAACATTGATTTAACTCAACATAATCATGCTTAATTACGAAAAATGTAGCATATTAAAAAATCACTTCAAAACCATTAAACACTAATAAAATAATATCTGTGTTTACCCGTGTTTTTCTGTGGCTAAGTTATTTTTGCTTTCACCCAATCACTCACACTCGCCAAAGCCTTTGGCAAAGCACTCGCATCACTGCCGCCCGCCATGGCCATATCTGGCTTACCGCCACCTTTACCGCCTATTTGTTGCGCGACAAAATTAACCAAATCGCCTGCTTTTATTTTAGTAATTAAATCTTGTGTCACGCCTGCGACTAAACTCACTTTGCCGCCATTTACACTAGCAAGCACAATTGCAGCGGTTTTTAGCTTGTCTTTCAGCTTGTCCATCGTCTCACGTAGCGCGTTAGCATCAGCACCTTCTAGCATAGCCGCCAGCACTTTTACGCCATTAATTTCAATGGCTTGCACAGTTAAATCATCGCCTTGCGAAGTAGCGATTTTTGATTTTAATCGTGCCAGCTCTTTTTCCAGCGCTTTTGCATGGTCAGATAATTGTGCGACTTTATTAGCAAGCTCGCCAGCAGGCGCTTTCAAATCATTCGCTAGTTGTGTAATAAGCGCCTGTTGCGCATTAATTAGCTTCAACGCGCCATTGCCCGTGGTAGCTTCTACACGGCGCACACCAGCTGCCACGCCGCTTTCTGCGTAGATTTTAAATAAGCCAATATCGCCCGTTCGACTGACATGCGTTCCACCGCAAAGCTCTGTCGAGCTACCAATATCTAACACACGTACAATGTCGCCATATTTTTCGCCAAACAGCATCATCGCGCCCGTTTGTTTGGCGGTTTCAATATCCATCAAACGTGCTTGCGTGGCGGCGTTGGTGAGTATCTCTGCATTCACAATCGCTTCCACGCGAGAGATTTCATCATCCGTCATCGGTGCGTTATGTACAAAATCAAAGCGCGTTTTTTCTGTATCCACCAAACTGCCTTTTTGTTGCACATGCTCGCCTAACACCTCGCGCAAGGCTTTGTGCATGAGGTGCGTGGCTGAGTGGTTGCGCATGGATGCTGCGCGTGAAGCCATATCCACATTGGCTTTTACGCTATCGCCCACATTCAGCGTGCCTGTTTTTAATACGCCGTGATGGCCAAAAACTGCGGCTTGAATTTTTTGCGTATCTTCTAGGGCAAATATGCCATTGTCAGATTTTAACGTGCCGCTGTCGCCGATTTGACCGCCAGATTCGGCATAGAAGGGCGTGGAATCTAGCACCACGATGCCTAAATCACCCTGATTTAAGCTTGTTACAGCCGTGCTGTCTTTATATAACGCAAGCACCTTGGCAGACATTTCTAGCGTGTCATAACCTTTAAAATCAGTCGCCGCACCTGTGTATTCAAGATTCGTTGCCATTTTGAACTTACCAGCAGCACGGGCTTTTTCTTGATCTTTTTTTAGTTCTGTATTGTATCCAGCCATATCAACTATGACGTTATGCTCGCGGCATATATCTTGCGTTAAGTCTATAGGAAACCCATAAGTGGCATGTAATTTAAAAGCGATTGCTCCATCAAGAATCTTGAAAGATTCCAAATCTTTATTGCTGACAACTTTGTACTCTACTTTGAATTTACCAACTTTAAATAAGTCTAGGACTTCTTGAGAAATTTCACCCAAAGGAGAGTAGATAACAGCAACAAGTTTACTTAAACCAGAAGAATGCCCATAGATATTAAGCCAATCACTCGCGCGTTTAATATCATTGGATAAGCTGTGGTTTGCAACGCTGTTGAGGATTACTGCAACACCGTCTTCTAACAAAGCATTCACTGTAAAGTGCCCCAATGATTCTGAAGGGTAAATTTTATTATGTGCGATACGAGCGCCCAGTTTTGCTGAGGACCAATGATGCAAATAAGAGCTAGTTTGGAGTTCTTGCAGCAAAATATGCATGCCGCCTTCAATGGTTTCAAAGAAGCGCTCTTCCTCCTGCTTTATTATTTCCATGATGTAGGCTTTGCCAATCTCAATAACTGGATATGCTTCACCCATTTCATTTGCTAAATCTGGTACTAATTTATAAAAGAAAGCACTACGCATACCAAGTTTATAGCCGTGACGAATTGCACGGCGGATAATGCGGCGCAGCACGAAACCGCGACCTTCATTACTTGGAATTACTCCTACAACATTCTTTTTATCTACTATTTCATCGGCGATTAAGAATGAGCAAGCGCGGATGTGGTCAGCCAATACCTTTAGACTAGGGCTAGTTAAATCAGTGATCTTGGTTTCGCGTGCAGCGGCAGCAATTAAAGTGGTGAAAATATCAATTTCGTAATTGGCATGTACATGCTGCAACACGGCAGCAATACGCTCTAGCCCCATGCCAGTATCCACGCTTGGTTTAGGCAATAATCGAACTTCGTAATGAGTAAGTTTGTATTTCTTAGTTTTTTGATTAGGGTCTTCAACTGGTTGTAACTCTAGTTTCAACATCTCACCCTTTGAGTTACCAGTGTTATAAAGTTTATTTGCTGCATCTTCCGACAAATTAAACTCTTCAGAAACAACATATCTTTCATACTGCATGAACACGTTGTTCCAAATTTCAATAAAACGGTCGCCGTTTTCATCCGCGCTGCCAGGCGGGCCGCCAAAGTGCTGCTCGCCGTGGTCGTAAAAAATCTCGGTACATGGCCCGCACGGGCCTGTATCGCCCATCATCCAAAAATTATCCGATGCGTAACGCGCGCCTTTGTTGTCGCCAATGCGGATGATGCGCTCTGTGGGGATGCCGATGGTTTTATGCCAAATATCGTAAGCTTCGTCGTCGTCTGCGTAAACCGTGACAGTGAGTTTATCTTTTGGTAGTTTAAAAACGTCGGTTAAGAGCTCCCATGCGTAGCAAATGGCTTCTATTTTAAAGTAATCGCCAAAACTGAAATTGCCGAGCATTTCAAAGTATGTATGGTGACGCGCGGTATAGCCAACGTTTTCAAGGTCATTATGTTTGCCGCCAGCGCGCACGCATTTTTGGCTAGAGGTCGCGCGGGTGTAGCTGCGTTTATCGAAGCCCAAAAACACGTCTTTAAATTGATTCATGCCTGCGTTGGTGAACAGCAGAGTAGGGTCGCCGTGCGGAACCAATGAGCTGGACGCAACGATTTCGTGACCTTTAGAGGCAAAAAAATCGAGAAACGCTTGGCGGATTTCGTTAGAGCTGGGATTGTTGCTTAATATAATGGTCATATGTTTACTAAGTTTTTTTTGTAAGAGCGAATTTATTCGCGAAAATTAGCGTTGCAAATCGCGAATAAATTCGCTCCTACACATCATCTTCTAATTTGCTATTCAATACTTTTTTAATGGTGTCAAAACCAAAACCACGGCTTTGTAAAAACCTTGCTTGCTTCGCCCATTCCTCGCGGGTAGTGGGCGCATTCTTAAATTTTTTACGCCAAATCGCAACAGCATTATCAATTTCGTTACCTTTAACCGTTTCAACAGCGCTTGCGATTAAGTCGGCAGAAACGCCTTTTTCGCGCAACTCGTTGGCTATTTTTGCCACGCCAAATTTGGCTTGACGCGCGTGTACAATTTGCTCTGTAAACCGTTTATCACTTAACCAGCCGCGCGTTCTAAAATCTTCTAAAATTGCGGTGATGGCCTCAAAATCTTGACCTTCTTCTAAATGGGCTTTTAATTTTTGACCTAACTCTAGGTGCGAATATTCGCGTTTGCCTAAGTACTCTAGCGCGCGCTGGCGAAGCGATTTAGGCTGAAATCCTTTCACAGTAAGCCTCTCACACAGCGCCCCTAATTCCTAGTCCCTCTCCCGCCAGCGGGCGAGGGGAAGCAAGTTTTAATCTTCTTCTGTACGTGGCGCTGCCATACCATCGGCCAATTGTTTGGCGTTGGCGCGAATTTTAGCTTCCACTTCCTTGGCAATTTCTGGATGCTCGCGCAGAAATTCTTTAGCGTTTTCTTTACCTTGGCCAATTTTTTCGCCATTGTAAGCGTACCAAGCGCCCGCTTTTTCAATAAATTTAAGGTTGCTGCCAAGCTCGATAACCTCGCCTAAACGCGAGATACCTTCGCCGTATACAATTTCAAATTCCGCTTGTCTGAACGGCGGCGCAACTTTGTTTTTAATGACTTTTACGCGCGTCTCGCTGCCAATCACCTCGTCACCTTTTTTAATTGCGCCAGTACGGCGGATATCTAAGCGCACACTTGCGTAAAATTTAAGCGCGTTGCCGCCAGTGGTGGTTTCTGGGCTGCCAAACATCACGCCAATTTTCATGCGGATTTGGTTAATGAAAATCACCATGGTATTAGTGCGTTTAATATTACCTGTAAGCTTACGCAAGGCTTGCGACATTAAGCGCGCTTGCAAACCCATGTGACTGTCGCCCATTTCGCCTTCAATTTCGGCGCGCGGCGTTAACGCGGCTACCGAGTCCACCACCACAATATCTACCGAGCCACTACGCACTAGCATATCCACAATTTCAAGCGCTTGTTCGCCCGTATCTGGCTGGCTAATTAATAGCTCTGGCACGTTTACGCCAAGTTTTGCGGCATATTGCGGGTCTAGTGCATGTTCGGCATCGATAAACGCCGCTACACCGCCCAGTTTTTGCATCTCTGCGATGACTGACAATGTTAATGTTGTTTTGCCTGATGACTCTGGTCCGTAAATTTCAATCACGCGGCCGCGTGGCAAACCGCCTATGCCAAGCGCAATATCTAGGCCTAATGAGCCAGTTGAAACCGCTTGAATATCCTCATTGATGGCAGCATCGCCCATTTTCATAATGCTGCCTTTGCCAAATTGCTTTTCAATTTGCGCTAGTGCTGCGGCCAGTGCTTTACTTTTGTTGTCATCCATGGGATTTTGCCTTTAGTTTTAAGTGCTAATATTAAGCTAATATTATTCCATATTTTGCCAGTTTAAGCCACGTTTTGCTGGTATTAAGTGCGTACAAAAAGGTGCTTTTTGTGTCAAGGTATTAGCCTTAAATAATGTGCAAAATTATTTTTTTATGCGGCTGGGTTATATTTACTAGGTTATATTTACTAGGTTATATTTACCAGGTTAACTGCGCAATAAGCTGTTGCATTATAAAAACGGTTGCTTGATTGCGAATTTCTTCTCGACAACCAGCAAAGTATTGCGTGTATGGTCGGCAAACATTTACCTGAGCAATTGCAAAACACACCGTGCCAACTGGTTTTGCAGCCGTGCCACCATCTGGCCCAGCAATACCTGTGATGCTGCCTGCAATGTGCGCGTGGCTATGCTTTAAACAGCCTTGCGCCATCTCAATTGCCGTTTCATCGCTTACCGCACCAACAGTTTCTAGCGTTTTGGCAGATACGCCCAGCATATCTATTTTGGCTTGGTTACTGTAAGTTACAAAGCCTCGGTCGAACCAAGCCGAGCTGCCCGCCACGCTAGTTACTGCTTGCGCCGCCATGCCGCCCGTGCAAGATTCTGCCAGCGCCAGCATAAAACCGCGCGCTTTTAAAGCTGCGCCTAATTCTGTCGCTAGATTGTCAAGTAGAGTCATTGCGCCAATAGCAGCACGCAAAAAATCGCATAAATTGCCGCCAACAAATCGTCAAACATCACGCCAAAGCCATTTTTTAGTGTTGCATCAAACTGACGAATGGGAAATGGTTTCCAAATATCAAATAAGCGAAACAGCAAAAAAGACACCAGCCAACCAAGCCAAGTGTGCGGCGTAAAAGCCAGCACCAACATTATGGCCACAATTTCATCCCACACAATTGCACTATCATCGGCCACACCCAAGGCTTTGCCCGTTTTATCGCAACAATATATGCCAATAACAAATAGCGCGGCGATGATAATTAACTGCACATTCAACGCATAGCCTGCAATCAGCCAAAACAGCGGTAAGCCAACCAGTGTGCCAAACGTGCCAGGCGCTTTTGGCGCCAAACCACTGCCAAAGCCTAACCCTAAAAAGTGTGCAGGGTGCGAGAATAAAAGCTTGAAATTGGGTTGATTCATAAAATTATTTTATTGAATAGCGCGTTATTAGGCGCATAGCGAAGCTCCAACTGTACGAATAATCTTTTCTGGACAATTGACTATGCTTAGAATAACAGTTTGAATATATTTAGGCAAAATGATCAAAACCTTGCTTTAAAAGCGTAATTTGATTATTTTTATAATAGGCCTGCAAGCCAATATCGGTGCGGGTGCTGGCGATGCAAGTAATTGCGAGATTAAGTTGCTTACTTAACAAATTTATCTCTTCGCATTTACTTTTGGGTGCGCTAAAGCATAGCTCGTAATCATCACCACCAGCTAATAGCATTTGCTGTATCTGTGCGTTATCTAAATTATTTTTAAAGTAATCAATGCAGGGGATTTTTTCTAAATCTAGCGCTGCGCCGCAATTTGAGGCTTTTAAAATATGGCCTAAATCTGCCAGTAAGCCATCAGAAACATCAATACAACTGGTGGCAATGCCGTGCAAAGCTAAGCCTAGAGCGGCTCGCGGCGTGGGCGTTTGTAGTCTAGTTAAGCAATCGGTCAGGGCATTTTGTGGAACGCGCTTTATATTTTGCAAATGCGCTAACCCTAAAGCGGCGCTACCAAGCTGACCAGAAACCCAAATGTCGTCACCAATTTTTGCGCCGCTGCGCTGTAAAGCCGCGCCAATAGGTACTTCTCCCAAAATAGTTACACTAATATTAAGCGGCCCGCGCGTGGTATCTCCGCCAATTAAATCAATATTAAACGCTTTTGCGCATGCAAAAAATCCGCGCGAAAAATCGGCTAACCAAGCTTCGTCGACACTTGGCAGTGCAATCGCCAGCGTTGCCCATTTTGCGTTTGCGCCCATCGCCGCCATATCAGAAACATTGACTGCTAACGTCTTCCAACCAATAGCATACGGCGCACAATCATGCAAAAAGTGAGTGCCTGCTACCAGCATATCGGTTGATATTGCTAGATGCATGCCCTCAGCTACGCGCACTAACGCGCAGTCGTCACCTACACCTAAATTGGTGTGCTTAGTGGGGCGAGTAAAGTGCTTTTTAATAAGATTAAATTCGGACATGCTGTCTCAAAAGTGGGCAAAAGCCTCCACTAGCTGAAAGTAGATTTATTTGACGACATTGCTAGGCACATTAAAAAATGGAATCGGCGCGCTGGCATAAACTGAAGAGGGCAGTTGCCCATTCCATTTGCTGGCTTTTGTTTGCTCTACTTCTATGCGGCGCAGTTCTAGTACCTCTTTATTTTGGGCTAAAGCTGCATTTTGCACTTTTAGTGCATCTGCTTGCGCGGTAGCTAATTTTAAAATTTGATAAGCCTCACCATCAGCTTGGGCTTTTAACGCGGTAGCTTCTGCTTCAGCAATCGCAACCTTTTGTTTTTGTTCTGATTCAACCGTTTTGAGCTTGTTTTCTGCGCCCAGCCGCAATTGCTCTTGCGTGACTTTTGCGCTAATGGCCTGCATATAGTCTTGTGAGAACGAAAAGTTGCGCATGTCCACATTGATGACTTGCGCCCCGTAAACGTCTAATTTTTTTCGCAGTGCATCTAAAATATCGGCCGAAACCAGTGAGCGTTTGCCAATTAAATCGGGCGCTGTATAGCGCGCGGTAACGGCTTTAAAAACTTCTTGCGTGGCAGTTTGTACATACGATTGTAAATCGCCATCTCGACTATATTTTTCAAATACTTCAGCCACTTTATCTGGCTTAATGCTGTAGCGCACGGTTAGGCTAACGTGCACAGGCTGGGTATCGCTGGTGCTACCATCTGCATTTTCTATCGCGGCTTCTTCCGATCGGATGTTGAAAATATTTAGCTTTTCCCAAGGCGCTAAAATCATAAAGCCTTCTGATTGAATACTTTTAATAGAGCCGCCAACCGTCACAACGCCGCGGCTGCCTGTTGGCACTGTTCGCAGCGGCCATAACCAAAATAATAAAACAGCAGCAGTTAATAATATAACGCCGTATCTAAAAAAAACTTGTTTTAAAAAACTATTGCCCATTTCATCCCCTGTTATCGCTTGTTTAAAAATATTATTAGCCATTGTTTTCTTATGATTAGTTGATTATTTTTGAATGAGGCTTGCAATCAGTATACCTAAGTTTTGTCGTTAAATAGACTTGGTAAGCGCATTTTACAGCCTTTTTATTTCGCTTGTTAAGTCTTTAAGTTATTGTTTTTGTTTATATAATTTAGAAATTAAAACCACCAACCCGATTGCGATTAAAATGCCCGCAATATCCGCCAACCAATCGTAAACACTCGCTTGGCGGGTAATCGTTAATTGCGCTTGTAAAACCTCGTACAGCGCGCCTAAAGCAATTAAGCCCAAATAAACCCAAACCCTTTTTTGCGCATAAGCCAAGCCGCCCGAAACGCCAAGCGCAATAAAAACTAAGGCGTGTTCTACTTTATCTATGTTTGGCAGACCGCCTTGGGTGGGTTGTAGCTCAATTAACATTAACACGGTGACAATTACTATTAGCAACCAAAATATGATTGGCATAAACCGCTGTATTGAAATTAAAAGGCGCCGCATTAGGAATTTTTCGCAGCGGGTTTAATCGCAGATTTTGGTCGAAACGCTTTACAAATATTCTCATTTGTTTCAATGTAGGGCGTTGACTTTTCTGTGGTGGCTAGCAAATCTATGCAATAAGGCACCGCTGCAAAAATACCATGCACTTGCTGCCCGCCCGCCTCATCTTTGACGCCTTCTAGCGTTTCTTTAATGGCTTTGGGCTGGCCTGGCAGGTTAATAATTAAACATTGGCCGCGAATTACTGCCACTTGGCGTGACAAAATAGCGGTTGGCACAAAGTTTAGGCTAATTTGGCGCATTTGCTCACCAAAGCCGGGCATTTGCTTATCGGCGATCGCAATTGTGGCCTCAGGCGTTACGTCGCGCAAACTTGGGCCGGTGCCGCCAGTAGTTAGTATTAAATGACAGCCTTGATAATCCACTAAATCAATCAGCGTTTCTTCAATTTCTGCTTGTTCATCGGCAATTAATCGCGCCTCAACTGTAAATGGCGAAGTAAGCGCAATTTTTAACCAATCTTGCAAACTCGGCAGTCCTTTATCCGCGTATTCACCGCGGCAGGCACGGTCAGAAATTGAAACCAAGCCAATTTTTAAGTGTTGAGTGAATTCTTTTTTCATTTGACTGTCTTTAATACCTGAATAAGCTTTAATATTAATACTATTTATTATAAAGGACTTTGTAAACGTGAAAAATAATAGCAATTACCTAAACAATAATTATTCTGGCAATAACCATCCAGGCAATAAAGATGACGCCAGCGCAAAAGCGATAGATTTAAAAAAAGCAAAACTTAAGTGGATGTTAATTAGTTTACTCGCCATGGGTACATTGTTAATAGCAACCAAACTATTTGCGGCCGAAAATCCATTTGAGAAAAACTATAAAGCGCAAAATAACACGAATCTAGTATCGCTACAGGCAAAACCAGACACCAAAATGTACGTTAGCAACCATAAAGATGATGACAACATTAGCATGCTAGAAAATGGTTTTGATATGATGGGTAGTAGTGGATTTGTTACTGGCGAAGCGCCAGCTGATTTGGCCTTGCAACACGCCAAGACCATTAAAGCAGACACTGTATTGGTTTATACTAAATTTGGTTCTGCAAAAACGGTTGCATCAAAAATAGCTGTGATTAAAGAAGCCGCAAAAAAAGGTGGCGGCGTCGTTGAAGACAAAGATTTAAAAGAAGAGCCTACGCAGTATGACTATTACGCTAGTTATTGGGCAAAATTGCCTGCACCTTTGTTAGGTGTACATATTATAAAATTAGTAGTTTTTGCAGAAGATGAAGAGGAAGCGGCTGCCAATAAAAAGATTAATACTGGACTTAAGATATTAGCAGTAATTAAAGACTCGCCAGCTGCCAAAGCGGGTTTAAAGCGTGGTGATACGCTGTATAAAATTGCTAATGTTGAGTTAAACAAGCCAGAAGAGTTGTCTAGCGCCGTGCAAAAACACCAAGGCCAAAACGTTGCAATTGAATTTGAACGCGCAGGCATAAAAAACACTGCAAATGCGCAAATTAACGCCAAAAATTAATATTGTTATTCAACCATTTTAATAAAAAAAAGCCAACTTTATAGTTGGCTTTTTTTTATTAAAAAGTTGCGATAAATTATGCTTCGAGTAGCCCCAGCTTGCCTGCCAGCCACTTTGTGGTGGTGGCTTGTAACACAATTGTGATGAGAATTGCCATAAATGTCACCGCTGCAATGACATCAGAATACGGCACTTTAAGGCCAACCAACATGCCTGCTAAAGCGCCTGGAATAACGCCTGTTTCACGCGTCCAACACATAAACAAAAGCTCTTGCAGCGTCCATTTAGCGCGCCTGTCGGGCAGGGCGCATGCAAACACAACTAACGGCCTGCCAATTAACATAAACACCGCAACCACACCAAGGCTTGGCCATAAGTATTGGTTTAACAATGCAAAATTGACTTGCGAGCCTAACAAAACAAAAATAAAAATGCGCATAATTAAAGACGTGGTAAGAATAAAATCTTCTAGTTTCACTTCTTCTTGCGGCTGCATTTTAAAGCCAAACAATGCTTTATTGCCCAGCATTAAGCCAAATACAAATACCGCCATAAAGCCGCTGGCGTGCAGGTTATCGATGCTTAAATAGGCAGCTGCGACTGACATGATGGTGACAACGGGCGCATATTCCGCTAAAAAACTGTATTTCTCATGTGCGATAAATAGCACAGCCAAATAACCTAAAATCGCGCCGCCCGCAATGCCAAACAATAATTGCTTAAGTAAATCGACTAAGCTTGCGCTTATTGAAAACTCACCGTTTGCATTTCCCATTGCAATGCCCAGCACCGCAAAGGTTAAAATCGCGCCCATGGCGTCGTTAAAGGCTGATTCGCTCATCACCGTTTGCGCAACTTTGTCGCGAATTTTTAGCTGCTTAAAAATCGGTACTAAGGTGGCGGGGTCGGTAGAAGCAATTACCGCACCTAACAATAACGCAAATATAAATGGCAAGCCAGTCAAAAAGTGCGCGGCAAAAGCGGTGACAAACGCGCTAATTAACACGCCTATCGTCGAAATAATGAGCAACGTCGGCCATACGGTTTTTAGCACATTTAGTCGCACGCTGGCGCCGCCATCAAACAAAATGTAGCACGAGCCAAAAATTAACAATAATTGATTAAGCGTGGAATCCACTTTTACAGTAATAGCGCCAAGCCCTGCGCCGCCCAGTGCCATGCCTGCCAGTAAAAAAAGTACTACGTCGGGTACTTTTAATAGGCGCGCCACAAAGCCACAAACCATGCCTGTGGCTAAAATAACGCCGAGCAAAAATAGCAGCTCTTTAGCTTGGGTAATTGACTGTGATGTTTCCATTTTTGATTTTTACAAACAAGTTTTTTGGCGTTTAGTCTGGGGTTGAATCTTGAGTTGAATCTTGGGTTGAATTTTAAATTAAGTGGTTACTTAAGTTTTGATTTAATTTTTAAGTGGATTTTCAATTTCGTTTACAGCTAATTCACTTGTAGCTAATTCACTTGCAGCTAATTCACTTGCAGCTAATTCACTTGCATCCGATTCACTTGCTTCGCGAATTAGCTTAAATAATTCTCGACTGCTTTTTGGCGGCTTAACTGCGGCCTCTTCTTTTTGCGCATTACGAATCAAAGTGCGAAATTGTTGAATATCAATGTGCGGATATTTGACTAAAAATTCTTGCAAGGCGGCAGGCTCGGCAATTAAACGCATGCGCCAACGCTCCATGGTGTGAAAGCGTGCATTTTCTTGTGTATTTTTGCCCTCCCACGCGGCTAATTGCGCTACGATTGGCGCGCTGTCTACATCGCGCATTAATCTGCCTAGATATTGCAATTGGCGGCGTATGGCGCCATTAGCGGTTAAGCGCTTGGCTTCCATCACCGCGTCAAATAGGGCTTCTGGCAACTCTAGCTTGATTAAGCGATCTTTAGATAAGGCAATTAGATTTTTACCAATACTTTGCGCAACATCGGCCTCAGCCTTAAGTTTGGTTTTGCTTATTGGCGCGTCAGCATCTGCGTCTTGGTTAATTGAATAGTTTTTTTCAGCCACGATTAAAGAGTCCAGCTTTTGCAAGGTTGTATTGCGGTATGATAACAGTTTTAGTCGTTCGGTTTAATCAATACCCATTATGGATTTAGATAGCTTAAAACAAATAACGCAAGATGTACTTAAACTGGCCAAAAACGCAGGTGCCAGTTCGGCTGAAAGTGAAGTCAGTTTTGGTAGCGGTCAAAACGTATCGGTGCGCCTAGGCGAAACTGAAACGATTGAATACAATCGCGATAAAGGCGTTTCGGTGACTGTATATTTTGGCCAACAAAAAGGCAATGCCAGCACCTCTGATTTAAGCTTATCTGCCCTTAAAGATACCGTTGAAGCAGCCTGTAATATTGCCAAATATACCGCAAAAGATGCATTTTGCGGCTTGGCCGATGCCAGCTTAATGGCAACTGATATTGCTGATTTAGATTTGAATCATCCTTGGAATATCAGCGTAGATGACGCACTTGAAATGGCCAAACGCTGCGAGGCAGCGGCAATGGACGTGGATAGAAAACGTATCAACAATAGCGAAGGCGCGGGGGTATCTAATAGCGATGGCGTGTTTGCCTATGCTAACAGCCACGGCTTTGTTGGCGGATATGCCAGCACACGGCATAGCATGAGCTGCTCGGTGATTGCCGGCGAGGGCGATGCCATGCAGCGCGATTATTGGTACACCAGCGCGCGCGATTTTGCAGATATGGAAGATGCAGAGCAAATTGGTAAAATTGCAGGTGAGCGCACCATACGCCGCTTGGGCGCTAAACCAATGCAAACGGGCAATTACCCTGTGCTGTTTGAGGCGCCTTTAGCAAGCGGGCTGATTTCTAGCTTAGTAAGCGCCATTTCTGGCGGTAGTTTATACCGAAAATCCTCTTTTTTACTGGATAGCTTAGGCAAGCAAGTCGCGTCATCCATATTAAATATTGATGAATTGCCGCATCTTAAAAAAGCCAGCGCAAGCAGCCCGTTTGATAGTGAAGGAGTAGCCACAAAGTCGCGCAAACTAGTGCAAAATGGCGTGCTGCAAGGCTATGTATTGGGCAGCTATTCGGCGCGCAAACTAGGCATGCAAACCACAGGCAACGCGGGTGGCAGCCATAATTTAATTGTGCAATCCACTGGCCAAAATTTTGCAGAACTGCTTCAAAAAATGGGCACAGGCCTGTTGGTAACTGAGGTGTTAGGTCATGGCTTGAACATGGTGACGGGCGATTACTCACGCGGCGCGGCAGGGTTTTGGGTGCAAAACGGTGTTATAGCGCATCCTGTAGAGGAAATTACCATCGCCGGCAATATGGCAGATATGTTAAAAAACATAGTGGCGATTGGTAATGATGTCAATAAAAATAGCAGCAAGCAAACAGGTTCTATTTTAATTGAGAAAATGACCGTTGCAGCTGGCGGGCAAGAATAGCAATTGGCAATAATAATCATGGTTAAGCAATAAAAAAAGCCTCGCAGATGATTGTCTGACGAGGCTTTTTTATTGCTTAAAAGGCTTAAATCAAATATTAGTATATCTAGTTAGCCAAATTTGCAGGGCAACTATCTTTGCCGCTATTAAGTGATTTGCCGCTAATTTAAAGGTTTTACAGGCGTTGGTTTATCTTCATCCGCAGGTTCAAAACCATCACTAGTTGATTTGTCTTTTACGTCGCCATCAGCGATTAAGCTATCACGACGTTGCATATATGCATCTCGCGCAAACGCATATGGGTCTAACGATGCATCATCTACTAAATCTTTTGCGTCTAGTAACTCGGTACGTTTATCAATAAATTGCGCGCCGCGCAGCCAATTGCTAGTGGCAATATTGCCGCCGCGGTGTACATACGTAATTGGGTCGGTGGTAAAGGTATCAAATACTAAGCCAGTGGTATCGCGCACGCTGCTTGGGCCAAGAATCGGCAATACTAAATAAGCACCATTGCCAGCACCCCAGTAACCCAATGTTTGGCCAAAGTCTTCCTTATATTGCGGAATTTTATCCATGCCTGCCACATCGATCAAGCCTGCAATGCCAAACGTGCTATTAATCACAAAACGGCCAGCATCGGTAAACGCATGCGCAAACTTTAGTTGCAATAAATCGTTTAAAACCGTGGTAATAGAGCCTAAATTATTAAAGAAATTGTTCACACCCTTGCGTACTGGGGTTGGCGTAATTGCTTTGTAAGCGGTTGCAACTGGTTTAAACACTACTTTGTCGGTAACATCATTAAATTTATAAACGCCGCGATTTACACCCTCTAACGGATCTTTATTAACTTGAGAAGCGCAACCTGCAATCAAACTTATTAATGCTAATCCGGCAAATAACGCTAGCGATTTTGAACGCACGTTTGGTTGTACGGTTAATTGAACGGTTGATTTGGTCTTTAATTGCGTGTTTTTTATCATAAGTTTTATCGCTTTTTCTTTTATTTTGCTTTAATTAATAATAATTTAGAAAATTGAAGTAAGTCATATTATCGCTGACTCTCGCCAATATTGTCTAGTGATTAAAAGGTTGGTTATAGTGATGAGATAGCTTGTTGCCTTGTTGCAACAAATTAAACCAATCAATGTGTTGGCAAGGCTTTAAATAACCATTAAGCAATAACTATGCCTCTTGTGACAAATCCAGCGATTTATTTGTAGTGTTGGCAGTTGCACTTTTGTATAAATCTAGCGCCAATGCTCGTTGTACAGGGTGTTCTACAATGGGCGCGGGATAGTTTTTACCAATAACAACACCAATAGATTGTTGCCTAAGCGGCGCAATTAACCAGGGTGCATGTATCTCTTTATCGTCACAATTGGCCAATTCGGGCACATATTTACGAATAAATTTGCCAGCCGCATCAAATTTTTCACTTTGGGTGACGGGATTAAAAATACGAAACCACGGCTGAGCATCGCAGCCTGTGCTAGCCGCCCATTGCCAGCCGCCATTATTGGCGCTAAAGTCAAAATCAATGAGATGCGTAGCAAAATAACGCTCTCCCCATCGCCAATCAACTAACAAATCTTTAACCAAAAAGCTGGCCGCAACCATGCGTAACCTGTTGTGCATATATCCGGTTTGATTAATTTGGCGCATGGCGGCATCTATTAACGGATAGCCAGTTTTGCCTTCACACCACGCGTTAAACAGCGCTTTATCATTAGGAAAAGCAATATTCTCAAAATCTACTTTGAAGGCTCTGCCCGCTGCCACCTGTGGATTATGGTGCAAAATCTGAAAGTAAAAATCACGCCAAATTAGCTCGTTAAGCCATGTTGCCGATCCGCTATCCGCCATATGCCGAGCCGTGCGCGCCAAATGACGCACAGAAACCGTGCCAAAACGTAAATGCACCGATAGATAAGAAACACCTTTAACAGCTGGAAAGTTGCGCGCATCTTTATATTGATGCATGCGATCTTCAAAATCGGTAAATAATTGTTTGCCGCCGCTCATGCCAATTGGTAAGCGCATTTCGGCTAAATTGGTACGGGCAAAGCCCATACTTTTTAGGCTGATTAACACGCTTGGCGACACTTTGGCTAAATTGTGAATATAGCTATCGACTGGGTATGGCTTTAAGTTAAAGTCATCCAATTTTTTTAAGTGCGCGTTTTTATACGGACTAAATACACTGTATGGTTTATTGCTTAAGCTTAATACTTCGTCTTTTTCAAAAAGCACTTGGTCTTTAAAATCTAAAAACGCAATATCGTGTTTAGCCAGTTTTGCAGCCACTTCAAAATCGCGGCTCAGTGCATTTGGTTCATAATCTTTATTAATAAATACCGCGTCAATATTGGCTTCTAGGGCATATGCAGGAATAATATCGCGCGCAATACCATGCTTTACAACACAATCGCCGCCCTTATTTTGCAGTGCAGTTTTAAGCTCATTAATGCTTTCCCAAATAAATTCTACACGGCGGTCTTGTTTGTTTTCTAGTAAATCTAAAATTTCGGTATCAAACACAAATAGGCAAAACACTTGTTTAGAATTTTTAAGCGCGTGGTACAGGGCGGCGTGATCAAAATCGCGCAAATCACGTCTAAACCAAACCAGTGCGTTTTCGTATTGCATAATGACCTTTAAAAAATTTATTCTCGATGATAGGGATGATTAATGTTGATTGTATGCGCGCGATAAAGTTGCTCTGCCAGCAAAACGCGCACAAACGCATGGGGTAGTGTGAGTAATGACAATCGCCACAAAAAATCTGCCTGCATTTTAACGCTATTATGCAAGCCATCTGCGCCGCCAATAATAATGCTCACATCGCGCCCCATGCCTTGCCAGTGCTGGAGTTTGCCTGCTAGTTGCAATGTATTGATCTCAGCGCCGCGCTCGTCGCAAGCTATTAAATAGTCTTTGCCAGCCGCTTCAATCATTCTTTTTGCTTCTATTAACTGAATATTTTCGGTGCTGTTTCCTGCGGCGCGTTTTTCGGGTTTTATATCTATTATTTCTACCGATAATTCACGCGGCATGCGTTTAATAAAATCGCCACATGCGGCGTTTACCCACGCGGGCATTTTGTGGCCAACAGATAAAATGCGTAATTTCATGTGAAGTGCTTTGGTAGGAGCCTCGCCCTCGTCGCAAAAAATGCAACTAAAATCTGAAAATCGCAGCAAGGGCGCCGCTCTTACAAATACTAGATGGCTTTAATATGGCCTTTTTGCGCATTTGGGTCGCCCCATAATTGCTCTAAATTATAATAAGCGCGCGTGGCTGGCACCATAATGTGCACCACAATATCATTTAAATCGACTAGTACCCATTCACCTTCTTTTTCGCCTTCTGTGCCGCGAATATGGTAGCCTTTTTCTTTCATTTTTTCGCGCACATTATCACCAATGGCTTTGGCTTGACGGCTAGATGTTGCGCTACACACAATCATATAGTTGGTCATATTAGTCAGTTTGCGCACATCCATTACCGTAATATCAAAGCCTTTAATGTCTTCTAGCGCGTCGATGACGGCGGTTTTCATGGTGTCTAAGTAAGTATTGTCTGCGTTAATGGTCATTTCAAGCGGCCTGTACTGGTATGTTGTTACGTTGAGATTGTATGCGGTTGTTGCAATCCACATAGACTAATTGGGGTTGGTATTGGTTTGAAGACGCGCTTTCAAGCTCAATTTCAGTATAAACCGCATAGCTGGCGATAATGATAATATCACCAGGGCCAGCTTTATGCGCAGCCGCGCCATTAATCGAAATAATACCGGTATCTCGCGCGGCGCGAATCGCATAAGTGCTAAAGCGCTGTCCATTGGTCACATTGTAAATATGAATTTGCTCGTATTCTTTAATATTCGCAGCGTCTAACAAATTGTCATCTATTGCACAACTGCCTTCGTAATCCAGCTCACTATGCGTAACATTTACGCGGTGCAGCTTAGATTTAAGCATGGTTCTTTGCATGCGAAATAACCTATGTCTGAAAAAAGCGTAATTATAAGCTAATCAAGCAGTTAGTTGAAATTCTATATTATCAATTAAGCGCGTTTTGCCCGCAGCTTTGTTGGATATTTTCGCTGCGCCAAGCACAATCAAATTGTCGTCAAGTAAGCTTGCTGGCTGTAAATTGTTATAACATCTTATTGAAATATAATCGACATCCCAACCTTGTTGGTGTAATTGGGCAGTCGCCTGTGCCTCAAGCGCTTCAAAGTCTTTATTTCCATTTTTTAAATGCTTAACGATGCCCTGCAAAGCGCTATTTAATTGGCTTGCAGAGGTGCGTTGCGATTCTGTTAAATAGCTATTACGTGAGCTTAAAGCTAAACCGCTGGCCTCTCGTACGGTTTCGCCGGCAATAATTGTAATAGGCAAATTAAATTGCCGCACCATTTCTTTAATAATAAACAGCTGCTGAAAATCTTTTTTACCAAATACCGCAACGTTAGGTTGCACGATATTAAATAATTTCATAACTACCGTCGCGACCCCGGCAAAGTGGCTTAATCGCGTGGCGCCGCACAGCACGTTGGCAATCGGCGGCGGATCAATCGTCATGCTTTGATTTAAATGTTTGCCGTCAAAATCTGGGTAAATTTCCACCACGCTCGGCGTAAACAAAATATCGCAACCCGCAAGCTTCAGTTTTTCGCAATCTGCTTCTATCGTTCGCGGATAATTGGCTAAATCTTCGCTAGGACTAAATTGCAGCGGATTTACAAAAATGCTGGTCACCACAATTTGTGCGTGCTTTTTGGCTTGCATTACAAGCGCAATGTGACCCGCGTGCAAGTTACCCATAGTGGGCACAAACCCAATGTTAGGCTGTTTGTTAAGGGCTTCTCTAAGCGCGGAAATAGTTTGAATGATTTGCATTTTACTAATAAATTAATGTGACGATAAAAGCTTCTTAACTTTATAGGCAAAATGTTTAGGTAGACGTCCTGCTATATCCATCTGTAATGAAGTTGTTAGGAAGAATACATCTGCACAAAAACCTAAGAAAAACCAAATAGGCAAAAAGATGATAGAGGATTTATAGTTAGCAACTATGTTGCCCTTTAAATTAATATCAAAGTTATAGACTATTGATATTTGGTAGCATAGAAATATCGCTAGTAGTGTCAACAAGTAATAACCAGAAGCCGAAAGCAAACGCTCTGCTATGTAGAGTGATCTAAACTTATGATGCTTTGAATCTATACTTCTAGCCCTATTAAGCATTAAGCTACTAAAACTTAAAGTGATAGCTAGAGGTGTAAACGTTATCACATTCAAATTAAAAAGTTTGTGATTATCAATTGAGTCGAGAATGAATTGGCCACAAGGGTAGATTAACAAGAAAAATAAAAATAGTAATTTGATTACATATTTAAAAAACTCTACAATTTTTTTTAGATAAATTAAAAATACTTTTAACTTATTTTTACTATTTTCAAAAAAAGTAAATTTTTTCATATTAGTTTTTAATAACTATGCTCTTGGGCAGGAAAAGTTTGGTTTTTCACAGCCACAACGTAATCAGTCACCGCTTGTTGAATATTACCGCTCGTATGTAAGAAGTTTTTGGCAAAGCGCGGTGCTTTGTAGTCACTTGGATTTTTGGCGGATGATCCATTATAAATACCAATTAAATCATGTAAAACAAGCACTTGACCGCTGCAATCGACGCCTGCACCAATGCCAATGGTTGGGCAACTAATATTCTGGGTGATTTTTTTAGCCAAACTGGCTGGCACCATTTCTAGTAATACAAAACTTGCGCCTGCATCGCTCATCTCGATTGCATCTTTTAAAATCTGTTCAGCCGATTCTTGTGTTTTGCCTTGTATTTTATAGCCGCCCAGTTGATTAACCGATTGCGGCGTAAAGCCCAAATGCGCACAGACAGGAACGCCGCGTAGCGCCAAGTAGCGCGCGGTTTCCACGCGCTTTCCGCCACCTTCAAACTTGACGATATGCGCGCCACTTTTCATTAGCCAAAGTGCGTTTTTATAAGCCGCTTCGTTATCTTGCTCGTAACTGCCAATGGGCATATCGGCCATAATCAGCGTGTTTGGCGCGCCATTTTTAACCATTTTGGTATGGTAAGTCATGTGATGCATGCTCACGTTTAGCGTGTTTTCTGCGCCTTGCAACACCATGCCGAGCGAATCGCCGACTAATAAAATATCCACGCCTGCAAGTTCCATCAATTTAGCAAACGTTGCGTCATAGCAAGTTAGCATGGCAATTTTTTCGCCAGAGTTGACTAATTTTTGAATGTTTTCGAGCAAAAGATTATTCCAAGAGGCTATTTTAAGAAGCTATTTCAAAAAACTAGTCAAAGTTAGGGTTAAAATATTCGCGGCTACTTTTTATTTGGCCAATGCGGTCAATCAGTAAATTTAAAGCCGCTTCATCTTTTATTATATTAAGTTTTTCGTTATTTACAATCAGCACCGGCGCAGCATCGTAACTATGAAAAAACTCGCTATAAGCATCGGCCAAGCGCTCAATATATTCGCGCGGAATTTCCTGCTCGTACGAAATATTGCGTTCTTCAATGCGCTCAGCTAGCTCATTCACAGGCGTTTGCAGATATATAATCAGATCTGGCTTGGGCGATTTTAATTGCAGATGGGTGTAAATTTGGTGGTACAACGTATATTCTTCATCGTCTAAATTAAGCCGCGCAAACAGCGGATCTTTTTCTAAAAAAAAGTCGGCCACAGTCGGCGCGGTAAACATATCACGTTGATTCATATCAGCAATTTGGCGCGAGCGTTGAAACAAAAAGAACAGCTGCGTGGGCAGCGCATAACGCTGCGCATCTTGATAAAAGCGCGGCAAAAATGGATTTTCATCGGCTTTTTCGCTGAGTAATTGCAC
Source organism: Methylotenera sp. (assembly GCA_043735225.1). Classification (GTDB taxonomy): domain Bacteria; phylum Pseudomonadota; class Gammaproteobacteria; order Burkholderiales; family Methylophilaceae; genus Methylotenera_A. The sequence goes on from JAYTEL010000061.1 coordinate 22,083, forward strand.
ATGAAACTTCTCACTCAACATTTGCGCTAGTGTAGTTTTGCCGCAGCCGATAGGGCCTTCGATAACGATGTAGGGAAACTGAGTAAATATAGTCATGCTAATTTGCTAATACCTTGTTTGCTAATTCTTTGGTTTACAAGATTAAGCGCTAATTTTACAATATTCCCGTAGTTGAGTACTGTTAAATTTGGTGAAATTTCGGCTAAAGGTTGCAGCACAAAAGCGCGCTCGAACATGCGCGGGTGCGGCAATGTCAATTTTTCTGTACTCATTTGCACATCGTCATACAACAGTAAATCGCAATCTAACGCGCGCGGTGCGTTGGCAAATGGCCGCTCACGGCCTGCATGATGTTCGATGTTTAATAGCGCATCCAGTAAATCAAGCGGACTTAAGTCGGTGCTAATTTCTGCGACTGCGTTGATGAAATCAGGTTGGGCTTTTAGTTGCACAGCGTCGTAACCAACTGGCGCACTTTGATACAAACTAGAACGGTTAATAAGCTTGGTGTTTGGTAAATTATCGATGCTCTGAAAGCCGCGTATTACTTGGCTTGCAGGGCTATCTAAATCACCGTTTAAATTGCTGCCAAGTGCAACAAATGCTCTACTCATTACTGGCTGATTCTGCGTTGGTAATTGATTTTTTGCGGTTTCTTTTGCGACGTTTTTTTGGGTTTGTGTCGGGCAACAACATCTCTGCGCGCGCTTCTACATCGGCGTCAGCAAATGTAGTCCACCACTGCCCAATTTCTGCATCAATTTCGCCCGATTCGCAGCGCAATAACAAAAAGTCATACCCCGCGCGATAACGCGGATGCGTTAGCAAGCCATGTGGACGCTTACCTGAGCGTTGTTCAAAACGTGGTTGCATGGCCCAAATTTCTTTCATAGTGGCGGTAAACCGATTGTGAATCGCCATTTTTTCGGCTTGCGTGGCAATCACGTCATCCATCGCGTGATACATGGCGGGTATTAAATGCTCGCCCTGCGCCTTGTAAGCTTCCCACGCCACCAGCATTTCGTGCCAAAGTAAGGTTGCGAATAAAAAGCTAGGATTGCTGGATTTACCAACGCGAATACGCTCATCAGTATTTTTTAGCGCCAGCATCACAAAGCGCTCGCCAAGTGGTTGCTCTAACACAACATCTAGCAAGGGCAGCAGGCCATGATGCAAATGTTGCTCGCGTAACGCACCAATACTTTCGACTGCGTGGCCAGACAAAAATAGCTTGAGCATTTCATCAAACAAACGACTGGGCGGCACATCTTGCAGCAAATCGGCTAATTTTTGAATCGGTGCTTCGGTATTTTTTTCAATTTTTAAGCCTAACTTGGCTGACAATCGCACCGCACGCAGCATACGCACGGGGTCTTCTTGATAGCGCGTAGTTGGGTCGCCAATCATGCGCAGTAGATTATTTTTAAGGTCGGCCACGCCGTTGTGAAAATCTAGCACATCTTCGGTTGCCGCGTTGTAATACAAAGCGTTGGCGGTAAAATCGCGGCGTGCGGCATCTTCAGTTAAGTTGCCAAAAATATTGTCGCGAATGATGCGGCCGCTATCGTTGGTGTGCGCGTCGCCTTGGCTTGATTCAACCGAGCTTAAATGGTGACCGCGAAAGGTCGACACCTCAATCGTCTCCTGCCCCCACAGCACATGCACCAGCCGAAATCGTTTGCCGATAATGCGCGAGCGGCGGAAGACCTTATACACTTCTTCTGGCGTTGCGTCGGTTGCCACATCAAAGTCTTTTGGTTTTACATTCATTAGTAAATCGCGCACTGCGCCGCCGACAATAAATGCTTCAAAGCCCGCTTTTTGTAGGCCGTCACAGGTTTTTAGAGCAGCCTGGCTGACCAGATTTTTGTCTATTTTATGCGTGCTGGCTGCGATGCGTTTTGCGCCATTTGTTACCGCACTATCGGCCTTATTAATGGCGACTTCGCTATTAATTTTTTTATTGAATAATTTTTGTATGAACCTTTTAATCATTTTAATTTAATCATGATGGTTTAATTTTGCTGGTTTAAATTGCTGATTTAAATTTCTGGTTTAAATTGCCGGTTTAATTGTCTGGTGTAATCATGCTAATTAAGCTTGTTTGTTGGATTTGTTTTGCCATAACACGTCAGCCACGCCCGCTTCTTTATTAATGATGCGGCACAGCACAAATAATAAATCGGATAAACGGTTTAAATATTTAAGTGAAATTGCGGTGACTTTTTCGTCTCGCGCCAGTGTAATTAATTTGCGCTCGGCGCGGCGGCAAACCGTGCGTGCCAAATGGCAATAGGCCGCTGCTTTAGTGCCGCCAGGCAAAATAAACTCTTTTAACGGCGCAAGTTGTTCGTTAAGCGTGTCAATAGCCTCTTCTAAATTATCAATAGTAGCTTGCTCTAAAATAATATAATCAGGAATACAAATTTCGCCGCCCAAATTAAACAAATCGTGCTGAATGTGCGTGAGTAAATCCACCAAAATATCAGGCACAGATTCAGTTAACAGTAAGCCAATCACCGAGTTTAGCTCGTCCACATCACCCATTGCGTCAACGCGCAAACTATCTTTTGCCACGCGAGTGCCATCGCCCAAGCCAGTAGTGCCATTGTCGCCAGTGCGGGTGTAAATTTTACTTAATCTATTTGCCATATTGCCCTTTGTTTAAGGTGATATTTTAGCTTATTTTTAAGGCTTAGACTTTAAAGATTTGCCGCCCCTCAGCCGCGCAGTCGCTCACCCTCGCCCGCTAGCGGAAGATCGGTTGGGGAGGGGGCAATGCAGCCTAAAATTAAAAAATATTTGTGTCACACCAAATAGTGTTTAAAATTACTGTATGACTTATAAAAATAATAATGCATTGCAAAATCAACCAATCGGCGTTATGGATTCTGGTGTGGGCGGCATTAGCGTGCTTAAGCATATCTACGCGCTGATGCCGTTTGAGAGTTTAATCTATTTTGCCGATAGCAAATATGCACCTTACGGCAGCAAAACACCCGCTGAAATTACTGCGCGCTGCATGAAAATCGCCGATTTTTTAATCAAGCAAAACATAAAGGCGCTAGTTGTTGCTTGCAATACAGCTACCGCCGCTGCGATAGATAAAATGCGTGAAAAATATGTCGCGCCAGACTTTAATTTTATAATCATTGGCATGGAGCCCGCGGTTAAGCCAGCGGCAGAGGCCAGTAAAAATGGCATTATCGGTGTGCTAGCAACGGTGGGAACGCTTAAAAGCGCGCAATTTGCCGCATTGTTAGAAAGCCACGGACGCAATGTAAAAGTGGTCACGCAAGCCTGCGTGGGTTTGGTGGAGTGTATCGAGCGAGGCGAGTTAAATACGCCTGAAACAAAAACACTTATACGTCAATACACCGCGCCTCTATTGGCTGAGGGCGCAGACACCATTGTGCTGGGCTGTACACATTATCCGTTTGTAAAGCAAGTGATTCAGGAAATTGTGGGCGATAAAATCACCTTGATTGATACAGGCGCGGCGGTGGCGATGCAGCTAAAACGCCAGTTGCAAGAAAAAGGTTTGTTATCAAATGGCCAAACAAAGACAGAGGTAAATTTTTGGACGAATAGTGAAGCGGAAAATGCCGTAGAAGTGACTGAAAAACTGTGGGGAAAACATGTGGAAGAGCATCGGCTGTAGATTTGTAGAAGCGCAATTTATTGCGCGAACCTATGTAGCCTTGATGAAGCAGTGGAGTCAAGGACAGCAAGACTCGATTCCATTCCATTGCATAGGGACTATGCTCGCTAATGAAGCCCAGTACGTGCTTTTATTGCTGCTTCTAGTCGCTCAAAGGCAAAAATACTTTCTAGCATTGCAGGTCGAATAGATAACTTACCTCTTGAGTATTCGATATATAAATAATCTTGAACATCAACTTTTCCTAAATATAC
>JAYTEL010000062.1:0-5689 GCA_043735225.1 Methylotenera sp.
TTCGAACATTTGATTAACCAATCACGCTTAACTAATTATAAACAAAGGTTCGCCATACTCAACTGGCTGGCCGTTTTCGACCAAGATTTTTTTGATGACGCCAGTGAAATCACTTTCAATTTCATTCAGTAATTTCATGGCTTCTATAATGCACAATGTTTCGCCAGCCGCAATTTTAGAACCCACATCTACAAAAGCTTTGGCATCTGGCGAAGACGAGCGATAAAAAGTACCAACCATGGGCGATTTCACAACATGGCCTTCAATCTCTGCCATTACAGGCGCGGCAGCAATAGGCACGGGCGTAGCATGAGCGGCCGCCGTTTGCGGCGCTGCAACATATTGCATTTGCGGCGCATGATTTGGCATAAGTGCGCGACTAATGCGCACTTTTTCTTCACCCTCGGTTAGTTCTAGCTCCGAGATGCCAGATTCTTCTACCAAATCAATCAGTTTTTTAAGTTTACGTAAATCCATGTTAACCCCAGTAATTGCTTAATTGTTAGTTAGATTATTTAAAATAATGCTTGTTTTAAGGTTGATATTCGCTTTAATTACACGATTATTTGTGTAATTCGTTCATCGCATAACGCAGTGCGGCGTAATAGCCTTCTGCGCCCAAACCGCTAATAATACCCACCGCAATATCGCTAAAATAAGAGTGATGCCTAAAACTTTCGCGTGCAAATACGTTGGATAAATGCACTTCAATAAACGGAATTTTTACCGCAGAAATCGCATCGCGAATAGCAATAGACGTGTGCGTAAACGCGGCAGGGTTGATAATAATAAAATCAACGGGTTTCACAATAAGTGATTGAATTTTGGTCACAATATCGGCTTCGGCATTGCTTTGGAAAGCTTCTAAAGCAATATTGGCATGTTTAGCCATGGTTTGCAGATTGTTATTGATATCGGCTAACGTAATGTTGCCATAATGATTAGGCTCACGCGCACCGAGTAGATTTAGATTGGGCCCATGCAATACCAATATAGATTGATGAGCTGACATTTCAACCATTACGCGCCCTTATTGCAACATTTATATGAAGCTTCATCACTGCAAGTTTGCCGAACTTGTATATTTTTGTCCAGCAAATTCGCAGAAGTTAAGCGAAGTTATGGTGAATAAAATGCTTAAGTAGTTGAAAACAAAAGAAAAACTATTTTATTATCAGTTTTGATAACGTTTCTTCTAATAAAGGCTTGGTTACGCGGCCAAAGTAAGTTTTTGCTACCGTGCCATCTGCTTTAATAATCACCGTGAAGGGCAGCACATCTTTATCGTTGCCCAGGTTGGTTGCGTATTGCATGCCATCCATATCGGCCGCAAAAAGTGGGTAGCTAACTTTCGTTTCTTTAACAAAATTTGCAACCGCGCCTACATCATCAATAGCAACGCCTAATATAATCACATTTTTATTTTTATACGCAGCATTTAATTGTGATAACTCTGGCATTTCTTCACGGCACGGCTCGCACCAAGTAGCCCAAAAATTAAGCACCACAATTTTACCAGCATATTGTTTTAGCGCTTGCGGGTGACCACTTTCATCGGGCAATGTTGCGTTAAATAAAGCTTGGGTTGCCACTTTGCCCTTATCATCAGCATGTGAATTTTGCATAACATAGCGCATTGCAAAGCCCAGCGTGATGATTAATGCCAAGTAAAAAATAGGATTTTTAAGTTTGTTTAATGTCATGATTATTGATTAATTTTATTCAAAATTACTACGAAGTCATCTGCGTTTTTATAGCCAATTACGCGTGTTTTTTGCTCATGTCCCGATTGATCAAAAAAGATAATGCCTGGCGGGCCGAATAAGCCAAAGCGTTTTAACAGCGCTTGGTCGTTATTATTATTTTCAGTGACGTCGGCTTGCAGTAAAACCGTGTTGGCTAATGCAGCCTTTACTTTATTATCACTAAAAGTGAGCTTTTCCATTTCTTTACAACTTGTGCACCAATCGGCATAAAAATCTAACATCACGGTTTTGCCATTAGCGGCTTTAACAGCCGTGTCTAGCTCGGCGACCGATTTTACGCGGGTAAACGGCAACGTGTGTTTTGCGCTTAAGCCCAGCAAATTATTAACAGGCGCAGTAACTGTTGCAGGCAACACAGGCCACGCGATATACGCTGCCATCGCCAACATTAGCACGCCAAACAAGTTGCGCACCGTTGTCATCCAGCCACCTGCTTTAGGCAACAAACTGCCTGCAGAGGCGCCAATTAACAATAGCGGCACGCCCATACCGATAGCCAGCGCAAACAAGCCTACACCGCCCAACAACACATTATGCGTTTGGCCAATATAAATAAGCGCGCCAGCAAGCGGCGCAGCCACGCAGGGGCTAACAATAAGTGCAGATAGCACGCCCATAATAAGTACGCCCACAAACTCGCCGCCTTTAAGTTTATTGGTGGCGTTTAACAACTTATTTTCGAGCATGCTGGGCATTTTAAGCTCATAAAACCCAAACATTGAAAACGCTAGCGCAACAAACAAAAGTGCGGTTAAACCCAATACCAACGGGCTTTGCAGCGATTGCGAAAGCAAATTGCCCGATAATCCAGCCGCCACGCCAGCCAACGTATAACTGAGTGCCATGCCAAACACATAGGCGACCGATAAACTAAATGCGTGTAGCTTGGTTGGCTTTAAATTTTTTTGTAAATTATTTTGGGCTTGTTTGCTTTGGCTACTTACAATAATGCTAGATAAAATGGGAATCATCGGCAACACGCACGGCGTGAACGAAAGCAGCAATCCTGCTAAAAAAAAGCCCGCAATAATAAGCCACAAATTGCCACTTTTTAACGCACTTGTGGTTTTGTCATCATCATTGGCGATGCCGCTGGCAGCCGCGTCATTATTAGTACTTGGGCTAGTGTCTGCCAAGTTGATATTAAAGGTTTTGTTTTGCGGCGCGTAACACAATCCCTTTTCACTACAACCTTGGTAACGCGCGCTAATTTTTACCTCGCCACTGGCGTTAGATAATGGAATATTGGCAGAAAAATCATGGTGATACACTTCTTGCTTTCCAAAATTTTTATCTTCTTTAATTTCTGCCACTGGCAGGATGGTTGCTAATATTTTGCCGCTGGCGTCTTTAAATTGAATACGATTTTTGTATAAATAATAACCAGGTTCTATCTTAAAATTTGCAGTTAAATTACTGGCATTATTTGCCACTATATCTAGCTTAAATGCCACATCAGGTGATAAAAACGTATCTTCTTTTGCATCAATTGTAAACAAATTAGCGCCCGTGCTAGCGCTTTGAGCTGCTAAAAAAAACGGCGTACAAAATGTTGCCATTAAAAGTACTACAATATTGCTTAAAATACGCTTCAATCAAAGCTCCAAACTAAATAATACAAACATACACAAAGCTTTTGAGAGTCTTGCAAAGCCTTGCAAAATAACGATTTTGCCCCAAATTAGTTAACTCACGTTGTTAGAAAGTTCACAGAAAGTATAAAGCCATGCGTTTTTTTATAATCGCGAGTTTACTCGCTTTTCCCTTTGCCGAATTATTTCTGTTAGTCCAACTCGCGCATCACTATGGCTGGTGGTTGTTTGTTTATTTAGTCGTCATTGGTATCTTAGGCTTACAATTAATTAAGGGTGAAAAGTTATTGCTGTCGGCCAAAATGATGCAGAGCGTTACACAAGGCGGCAACCCAATCAAAACCATGCTAGGCAGCGCGCGCAATATGGTGGCGGGCGTGTTGCTGATTATTCCGGGTGTGATTAGTGATGCAATTGCAGTTATTATTTTGTTGATTCCGCTAGAAAACTTTAAATCCGCAAGTTTTAAAAGTAAGGCGCAGCAAAGTGGCGCGACTAATAATACGGCTAATCATCAGCAAACCGATCAAACAACATTTAATCAGCCAGGTTTCAAACAAAAGTCCAATGCAAATGCGGCCAACGATAACGTGATTGAAGGCGAATATACTGAAATTAAAGAGGATAAATAATTGTATTATTGTTATTTAGGTCATTGTCATTCTAAGCATATCTAAGAATCCAGTTTTCCTTGATATTGCAATGGATTCTTCGCTATGCTCATAATGACGAAGTTCGAAAATTTTTAGAAAATAGAATGATGAATAAAGTCACCATTAAAAATAGCGGTCACAGCTTTGACGTGCGCCCCAGCCAAACCGTATTGCAAGCCGCCATCGATGCGGGCATTAACTTACCGTACGGTTGTCGTAATGGGGCGTGTGGTTCGTGCAAAGCCAAGCTAGTTTCGGGCACAGTCATGCATAACGATTACCAAAGCAGCGCCATGAGCGACGCTGAATTAGCCGTAGGCAACACGCTACTTTGCTGCGCCATGGCCTTAGAAGATTTGGTGATTGAATGCCGTGAAGTGGGCGGTTTATCAGGCATTAAACCGCGAATTTTGCCCGCGCGATTGGCTAAAAAAGAATGGCTAGCGCACGATGTTTTGGCGCTGCACCTGCAACTGCCCGCAGTAGAGCGCTTACAATTTAAGGCCGGTCAATATATTGAATTCTTATTAAAAGACGGCAGTCGCCGCGCGTATTCAATTGCCAATGCCCCGCACGATAACGATTTTTTACAACTGCATATTCGCGTGTTAAAAGGCGGTGCATTTAGTGAATTTGCCGCCAACGCGCTACAAGAAAAAGCCATTTTGCGACTAGAAGCGCCGTTTGGAAACTTCTTTTTGCGCGAGGATTCAGCAAAGCCATGCATTTTTATGGCAGGCGGTACAGGCTTCGCGCCCGTAAAAGGCATTATCGAGTACATGTTGCACAACAACATTAACCGCCCAATAACTTTGTATCGCGGCGCGCGTCAGTTGCAAGATTTATATATGCACGAGTTATGCATAAAATGGGCAGCATTAATGCCTAACGTCACATATATTCCTGTTTTATCTGAGCCCGCAACAAGTGATGATTGGCAAGGAAGAACAGGTTTAGTGCACCAGGCTGTGATTGATGATTATAAAGATTTAAGCGGCTATCAAGCCTACGTGTGCGGCGCACTAGGTATGTGTGAGGCGGCGCATACCAGCTTTGTACAACAAGGCTTGTATGCAGATGAGTTTTTTAGCGATGCGTTTACGTCTGCTGTTGTACCAAAGATTTAATCTTGTGAATATAATGAAGTTACGATGAAAATATATCACACAGTAATTTTCTTTCTTGGTTTGTTAACTTTTTGGATTTTTTATAGTTCTGAAGTACCAATGCCGTATAAGTTTTATGAAATATTACCAATTATTTTATATGTAATATTGTTTGAATTTATCATTTACACTTCGTCAACTAAAAGCAAAAATAATTTAATTATTTTGTCTGCATTATTATTCCCAGATATTGGGTCGATTTTTACTATAAAAATACTCTCAGATTTTTATCAACATTTAACACAATCACCTTACTCATCATGAGATATTTTACTCACTTATTTAGCGTTTGTTTACTTAGTAATTCTTTACATCTACTCGTTAGTTAGAGCCGTGTATAAAACTCGTAAAATTGAAAAATCTAAACAACAAAATTATTAATTTTAGCTTCCGCGAATCGCGCTGCGCAGTTCAGTAGGGTGGGTCACTTGTGACCCACGTGTTGCAAAGATGAAACTTACAACCGTTACCGCGTGGGTTCAAGAACCCACCCTACAAGATGCGATGCTTTG
>JAYTEL010000063.1:0-13333 GCA_043735225.1 Methylotenera sp.
GGGTTCACAATTGATCAACTATTTTCAGAATACAGGGCTCTACGCTTCAGTGTTTTGCATTTATGGGATAAAAATTCAAAAAAAGATCTGTTGACAGACGATACAGACATTGCGCTCTTTCACCAGTCAATTGACCAATCAATTGCAGAATCACTTTCAAAATATTCAGACTTATTAAAATATTCGCAAGATATGTTTTTAGCCATTTTAGGGCACGACCTTCGTAATCCTTTAGCCACCACCATCACGTCTGCAAGCATGTTGATGAGTTACGAAGATATCAGCGACAAAGTCAGATCAAATGCGGCGCGAATTTACACCACCTCTCAGCGGATGGATCTATTAATAACCGACCTAATGGATTTCACCAAAAGCCAATTAGGTATAAAGTTGTCAATAAAATTAGCGCCAGCCAATTTAGCGAAAATTTGTACAGATATAATTGATGAGCAGAAAATTGTACATTCTGGACGCAGCGTTGTTGCAAAAGTAAAAGGCAGTTTTGACGGTAATTGGGACGAACAACGCATAGGCCAATTATTTTCCAATCTCTTAGGTAATGCAATTCAACATGGCGACTCTAAAAGCCCGATAGAGGTCAATCTGAGTTCATCAAAAGATGCAGTGAAAATTATGATAACCAATCAGGGGAAACCTATTCCTGCTTCAAAATTACCGCACATTTTTGAACCTTTGGTCAGACACGTGGAAAATGAAAATGTAGATTATTCCCAAAAAACCAGTTTAGGCCTTGGCTTATACATCGTAAAAGAAATTGTGCTGGCGCATAACGGAACATTGAATGTTTCATCAACTCAAAAAAAAGGGACTACTTTTAATATCACAATGCCTTTTAACTAACTTTAAAATAATATTTAATAACTCGGCATAACGAAACCATTTTTTATGGGGATTAATTTTTATTGCAAATGTAAATATTGACGTGGTGGCTGTATGCGCAAGATTTTGCGATTGGTCGATAAATAGTGCGTAGCTTTATGCAAGCCGTGTAGGTAAAAATCAAACAATTTTAACAACAGCTATCAAATGTCATATAAAGCTAATACTCTTACGCCTAATATGTTAATCCAATTAAAATTAAAATGCATTCAACAGGCATTGCTAACTATCTTAATTTTAATGTGTTGCGTTTAATTTTTAATTATTAATCTGTAATTTTAATCAATATTAATAATCATACCCACATTAAATTGCAGGCTAGAATGGTTGATGCGCCAGTTGTTATCATCTAGCATCTCACCGAAAGAAATCTCTATATCTAACCAATCAAACAGTTGCGCGCGCGTAGGTTCATAAGTTTCTACAGCACCAATAAGTAATGCCGCCTTTGGTAATTCTGTTACGCGAGGCTTTGCAAAAGCGACATATTTGCCTGTGCTTATTAAATAAACGCCATTAGTTAATCCATTGCGGTTTTGACCGGTTACATATGTAGAAAAATGTGGTTCTTGGCAGCTTGGTAATCGCCGCCATACCTCTAAATAGGCTTCATCGATTCCAGTTTCTATTACGGTATTTTCATCGGTAAACACCATTTTTCCAATATCGCGCGCAGTTGTTTTTGGCTGAAAGTCTATCTCGCGTAGCCATTGGCAAACATCTGACAACTGATTATTAGCTAATGTGACATTTGTAATGCCCGCAAAGCCTTGTTGGCTGGCAAGTAACAGCAATTCATCATCGTTGTAATCTTGTAACGAATCTACTTTTCTTAATCCATTTTGCGTTTGGAATGCGTAAATCAATATGATAGTGTTGCGATTGCATCCACAAAACTAATGAAGTCGTGTCTTTAATCGTCTGAGTTTCCAGCAATTCACGTTGCCAAACCCTTATATACCGTGCGGGCACTGGTAGATTTTTTATATCACTGGTTTGACTCATTTAAGGTTTCTGATTCATTTGGCAGATATTTTTTGCCAAAACGCCATATCATGATTGGGCCAAAGCGTTGCATTTTCGCTAACAGCTAATGCTTTTAGCTTGCGTATGCTTTGTATCGCAAGTGCCGTATCATCTTGCCAACAATTTCCAGGTGCAATTTCATCTGTAATATTTTCAATTAAATCGGCTGCATCGCCCGCTAAAATAATAGGTGCGCCAGTTGGCATCTCGATTAATAAAGACATGTGCCCTGCCGTGTGGCCTGGGCTAGTAATAGCGCTTACACCAGCACATAAATCATATTCACCTGTTTTCAATTGCCAATTGGCTTGTTGCATTATTACGTTATCAAAATACGCCATATCATTTAAATTACTGGCATATTTAAGCTCATCGGATTGAATATGCACATCTATGTGGCCACAATCGCACAAACCGCCTGCATGATCAAAATGCAGATGACTTAAAAAAATTAAATCAATGTCACTTATAAGTAAACCCAAACGCGCCAATTGATTGGGCAAGCGCTGTGATTCAAGCATGGTGGGTGCTGCAAAACCAAGGCTTGCGTTGTAATATTTTGCACGCTGCGTTTGCGACTTAATTTTGTGGTAATCGCAGCCAACATCAAACAAAATACGTCCATTTTTGGTTTCGATCAAATAGGCCAAAATCGGTGCATCAATCATTTGGCCAAAACCGCGATTGTAAGTTGATATGGACTTATCGTAGCGGTGCGTGGCAGTTAATAAAGGCCAAAATTTGTTGACAGATGTCATGTTTTATAAGATAAAGAAATTTAAAGCGCGGTTAAAAATGAAACGCCAGCCGCGCCAATAAAACCATCGGCAGATTGATTGTTAACTACCCCATAATCATCGCTTTGCAACCGCTTAATACGGTGTTGGTGATAAGCTAGTAATAACCTACGCATTGGAATCACTGGCAAATCACTCGTTTCGCCAAACAATTGTGCATGCAGTGTTGGCAAACTAAACCAAGGTGCTACGGGTTTTTCGTGATGTGCGTTGTGATAGGGGAAATTTAAAAAAAGTAGATTTAGCCAAGGGTGGTGCAACGACGCTAAATTTGAATACGTGTTTGATTGTTCATAGTGGCGATTGCGCAATTTGCCGTCTTTTATTTTGCCGTTTGTCATGGCTAAATCTTGCTCTAAAAATACATCATAAGTATGTTGAAACGCATCTGCAAAACGTAATGCTGTGATCATTAATACGTAGGCCAATAAATACAACAGCCAAGCTTTAAGTGAGACAAAAGCCATTACTGCAAAAATGGACGCCCTTAAGCTTAATACAGCCAACAATCGAGCGCGTTTGTGGTGCCATTGTGGCCGCACGAACGGCAAAATAATGACTAAAAAATGCATTAAAATCTCTAAAGCAGGTATATAAAACCATTCTAAAATCTTGATGGTATTACGTGCTAACTGTGGTAAATTGTTCATTAAATGTTGCACATTAAACGTTAACACATCGGCCCTATCAACATGGTGGTGCATGTGTTTGCGACGAATCTCTTCAAAAGTGCTGTAACAACTTCCCGTTATCCAGCTCATTAAAATTCCCCAATTGCGATTGGCATTTGGTGTTTTAAAAATGCTCCAATGCGTGAATTCATGTAATAAATACGCGCTTACTACTAAACTTTGCGCGGTTAGCAAAACACCTAACAAGTTTATCGGCCAGTAATCAACAAACAATAAGCTAACGCCAAGCGCGTAGCCAAAAATCGCAAAGCTAAATGCTAGAAAATTTGGTAAAACACTTTGTGGTGTTTTAAAGGCGCTTAACATGATTAATCTCCTTTCAAAAAGGCGCGCCAGCCACCTAAATGGCTAATATCCATCGCATCTTGGGTTGCGTACGCTTCACACATAAATCCTTGTACGGTGCTGTTATCAATTAATGTTAATGTGCCAAACCCCAATGGCGCAGGCACGCTTGCTACAAACTGGCCATATTTCTCTATTGGCAGTTGCCATATTTCTAGCGCGATGCTCATACCAGCCTCGTTCACCCGCAATAATCCTGGGCGTGCAGGAGTAAAGCCATTTAACTTAAAAAGTTTGTAATTTGCCGCTGTACTACTCGCTTTTACAAATACACCGCCTAGCGCGCTCAATTGTGCATTTAAGGGCAAGCCTTGCATGTGTGCGCCACAAACGGCTACTTGTATCATATTGATATTCATGCTCATATTTTTTCCAATCGATTAGCCAAATTTATCAAAGCATTGTCACTAAAAGCTGGGCCGCTAATGGTGATGCCAAAACCAAGACCATTGGCATAAAAACCAGTAGGCACAGCAATGGCAGCCATATCTAGCAGATTCATAAAATTAGTGTAAAAGCCTAAGTTAGTATTGGTTTGAATTGGGTCAGCTTGCACTTGGGCGATGGTATAAATGGTGCCAGCGGTTGGGGTAACCATTACGTCAATATTTAGCCAAACAGCATTAGCCTTGCGTTGCAAAGCTTTAAGTTTATACATGGCGCTAAAAGTATCAGCGGCACTCAATTTTTTAGCATTGCCGATAATTTGTTTGGTGATGGGATAAATCGAATCGGGATTTGCATCAAAAAAATCTTTGATAGCAGCATAACGCTCTGCCACCCACGGACCATCGTACAACAATTTGGCCGTTTCAATAAAAGGTGCAAAATCAATTTCTACTGCTTGGCCACCTATCAATTCAAGTTTGATTACCGCTTGTTGAAATAACTGGGGAGATTCATGGTCACCAAAAAAAGCCAATTGGTTTGGTTTAGGTACCCCAAAACTAAAATCTTCTGGCCAGTTTTTAATTTGGACTATACCTTCACGCGAATAAGCATCTAGCGCATCAAAACCCTGCGCAACTTGCAAAACTATTGATGCATCTTGTGTGTTTTTTGCAAAAATTGATACGCAATCTAACGTACGGCACGCAGGCACCACACCAGTTGTGCTTAATAGCCCAAGGCTGGGTTTAACACCCACCAGATTATTAAATGCAGCGGGTATGCGCCCTGAACCAGCCGTATCGGTACCTAAACTAAAACTAACATAACCCAAAGCAACAGAAACCGCAGAACCAGCACTTGAACCACCCGAAATATAATCAGGGTTAATGCTATTTTTACAAGCGCCATAAGATGAGCGTGTGCCCACTAAGCCTGTGGCAAATTGGTCAAGATTTGTTTTGCCAATTGGAATTGCACCTGCATCAATTAACCTTTGCACCACAGTTGCTGATTTTTCTGGCGTATAGGCATACTCTGCACAGCCCGCCGTTGTGGGTACGTTGGCTAAATCAATATTATCTTTAATGGCAAAAGGGATGCCATATAAAGGCAAATTTTCAATGTGTTTTGATTCTAAATTGTTGGCATAACCTAACAATTCGTCTAAAGTTAATCGATAAATCCATGCGTGATGGGTGTCATCTGCAATCAAAGTGGCCAATTGTTTAACTAAATCTGTTGGCGTAAAGCCTTGTTGATATTTCGCGCGCAAATGATCAATATTTAAATTCATGCCAGCTCCTCAATAATCAACAAGGCTTGGCCTGGCGCAACGGGGTTTCCTTGCGTACAAATAATCTGGCTAATTTTCCCGCTCACTTGCGCGGTAATGGCAATCTCCATTTTCATCGATTCCACTATCACTAGCACATCGTTCACTTCGACCACATCCCCAATGGCCACTTTTATTTGCCACAAATTGCCTGCAACATGCGATTTTGCTAACACTTGCCCTGTTTCTAGTGTTAATTCGGTCAAAGCTGGCTCAAGCTCAATTTCTTGGCTGTAATTGGCTTGGCCAGTGGCAATCCAATTATTACGCTCTAGCTCAAACGCTGTTTTTTGCTTGACTTTAAACGTGTTAATACTGGCTGATTCTTGATTTAAAAATTGGTCGTATTCACTTAGCTTGAACGTGGATTCTTCAATATTTAGCTTAAATTTTCCTTGTAAAAAATCTTCGCGCATTTGGGTTAATTCGGTAGCTGTCACTTCAAAATAGCGAATTTGATCAAATAATTGCAATAACCACGGCGCATTTTCGTTAAAATCTTGCGTAATATTCCAGCAATTCCAAATAGGCAATGTTCGGCCAACAAGCTGGTAACCACCTGGGCCTTCCATGCCATAAATGCACATATATGCGCCACCTATGCCCACTGAGTTTTCAGGTGTCCAAGTGCGTGCTGGGTTGTATTTGGTTGTTACTAATCGATGGCGCGGATCAAGTGGCGTAGCAACTGGCGCACCTAAATACACATCGCCTAAACCTAATGTAAGATAGCTAGCGTTAAAAACAATGTCTTTCACTTGGTTCACCGAATCTAGCCCGTTAATGCGGCGAATAAACTCGGTATTGTTAGGTTTAGGTTCTAAGCTACACCAAGGCGCATCTTTACGCACCGATTGCGCATATTTAGAAACAGCCAATTGAATACTTGGGTCCTCCCAACACAGTGGCAAATGCACAATGCGCGAGGCCACTTCCATCGTTTCAATTAACGGCAATTCAAGTTCGGCTTGTTGCAATACGTTAATGAGCGCATCAATAGGTAAAATAAGGCTGTCATAATGCACTTGTAATGAACGAATACCTGGCGTTAAATCAATGACGCCTGCAAGCGCTTTAATTTTTATTTTAAGTTGTAGCCACTGCATAAGCGCGTGCACACGAAAACGCAAATGAATATCTAGCACCAATTCGCCGTATTCCACCAGCAAGTTTTTATCCCCCGCTTGGCGATAAACCACTTTTGTTTGATTTGCTGACTCTATTGAGGCTAGCAACACAGGGCTGCGACCTGCATGGTTGTTGGCCTGCAGGGCAGTTGTTTTAACGCTGTTTTGAGGTGAATTTTGATTATTTAAACTTGCAATTGCCTTATTTTGTGCAAGCTCTAGCGCAACTGCCTCGTATTGATTCAACTGTTTAAAACGAATTTTGTCACCCGCTTTTAATTGACCCATTTTCCATAATTCGGCTTTAACAATAACCGCAGGGCAGACGAATCCACCCAAGCTTGGGCCGTCTGGCCCTAAAATAATGGGCATGTCACCTGTAAAATCAATAGAACCGATTGCGTAGGCGTTATCATGAATGTTGGATGGATGTAAACCAGCCTCGCCGCCGTCCGTACGTGCCCACTGCGGTTTAGGGCCAATTAAGCGAATGCCTGTGTTGTTAGAGTTGTAATGTACTTCATAATCTGCGCTAAAAAAAACGTCAATATCGGCTTGGGTAAAAAAATCAGGCGCGCCGTGCGGGCCATATAACACCCCAATTTCCCAATCATGCGTGCAAATGGGTTTCAAGTCTTCTGGCGTAATTAAACAGCGATATGTTTCAACTTGCTTAATTTTGACTTGTTTGGCCAAATGCAAAACATCGCCCACAGTCAAACTTCTACCACCATGGCCGCCAAACTGGCCAAGGGCAAAGGTCGATTTGCTGCCTAAGTAATCGGGCACATCGAAACCACCTTGCACCGCTAAATACGCGCGACAACCTGCATCTGTAATCGCGCCCATTTTTAAAATACTGCCTGCTTTAACATAATGCGATTGCCACATGGCAAGCGGCAAATCGTCGAGTTTAATTTCAATGGGCGCGCCAGTGATGCTAATAATCGCATCGACATTAAATTTAAGCGTGCAACCAATTAAGGTAATCTCTAAACCTGCAGCGCCTTCCTCATTACCAACCAAAAGATTTGCCATGCGAAAAGCCAAATGATCCATTGGACCAGATGGCGGCACGCCTACGTGCCAATAGCCAAGCCTACCGGGATAATCTTGAATGGTCGTCATTACACCACCATCCAATACATCTAACGTATTTGGCTGGTAATTAAAAGTGCTTAAATAACTGGTGGTTTGTGTGCCTGCAGGAAAAACGCTATCGGCCAGCACTTGGCGTAAATAGCCTACATTGGTTTCAATGCCGCTTAATTTGGTTTCAGTTAACGCGAGTTGCATGGCTGTAACTGCGGCCGTGCGGTCATTCGCAAGAACTAGAACCTTAGCGATTAGTGGATCGTAAAATGGTGAAATTTCACAGCCGCGTTTTACCCAAGTATCAATTCTGGCATTTTTAGAAAAAACCGCTTCAGTTAATACACCACTAGATGGCTGAAAGTTTTTGTTTGCGTCTTCTGCATACACTCTTACCTGAATGGCATGGCCTTGTGGCGCATGTTTGTAAACGCTTAAAAAGCTGCTATCGTTTGCAGCGGTGCGCACCATCCACTCAACCAAATCAATACCTGTTACAAGCTCGGTTACGCCGTGCTCTACTTGCAAGCGTGTGTTTACCTCTAAAAAGTAAAATTGCGCTGAGGCATTGTCGTAAACAAATTCAACTGTACCTGCTGAGCGATAATTTAAAGCGCTACCTAATTTAACTGCTGTATTACATAAGGCCGAACGGGTTTGTTGCGTAATATTCGGCGCAGGCGTTTCTTCAATCACCTTTTGATTGCGCCGTTGCACGGAACAATCTCTCTCACCCAACGCAATCACGTTGCCTTTACCATCGCCAAAAATCTGCACCTCAATATGCCTAGCCGCTTGCACATATTTTTCAAGATAAATGCCAGTATCTTTAAAGTTATTTTTTGATAAGCGCGTAACGGATTCAAATGCGCCCGCTAAATCTGCTTCTAGCCAAATAAGCTGCATGCCAA
This sequence comes from Methylotenera sp., assembly GCA_043735225.1. GTDB lineage: Bacteria > Pseudomonadota > Gammaproteobacteria > Burkholderiales > Methylophilaceae > Methylotenera_A. Next base: position 8,614 of record JAYTEL010000063.1, read on the forward strand.
TACCGCCGCCGCCCGCTGTGCTTTTTAGCATTACTGGGTAACCTATTATTTGCGCCTCTAATTTAGCTTCAGCAACATCTTTTAATAAGCCAGTGCCCGGTAATAAAGGCACATTATTTTGTTTGGCTAAATCTCGCGCCGTATGTTTAAGACCAAATTGGCGCATTTGCTGCGGGGTTGGGCCTATAAAAACAATGCCTGCCGCTTCACAACTTTGCGCAAAATCTGCATTTTCAGATAAAAAACCATACCCTGGGTGAATAGCCTGCGCGCCTGTATCAAGGGCAACTTGAAGTATTTTTTTGCTGTTTAAATAACTGTCAACCGCGGGGGCGGAGCCTACACAAACGGCTTCATCAGCATCCATGATATGGCTAGCGCCTGCATCGGGCTGCGAATAAATGGCCACCGATTTGATACCCATTTTTTTAAGCGTGCGAATGATACGGCAGGCAATCTCGCCTCTATTCGCAATCAATACTTTTGTAAACATGACTGACCTTTTGCGCGAGTCGTCCCGCTAAACTGACAAACGTTAGGCCGTCCTAACGCTAGGTTTTAAAAAGTAATTTTTACTATAATTTTTTAACAATAGTTAATGCATATCCCACACTAAAAGCCGCACTGGGGTTGGGTTGTAGCCATTGCAGGGATTATTTAATTGTGGGCAGTTTGAAATGAGCACAGTGACATCCATTTCTGCACGCATTTCTACGTATTTGCCCGCGCCAGAGATACCATCGGCAAAGCTTAAAGCCCCGTCAGATGTGACAGGTACGTTCATAAAAAAATTGATGTTGCTGGTTATGTCGCGTTTGCTTAATTTACTAGCGCATGCGCAGTTATTTAGCGCATGCATAAACGAATCGCGGCAACTATGCATGGGACGCTTGCTCAAGTCGTAGCGCGTCGTATTACTTTCTGCCGAACACGCACCACCTAACGTATCGTGGCGTCCGCATGTATCGGCCACAATGGTTAACATCGGGTTACCATCAGATGAATACAACACGCTGCCAGTTGTTAAATAAAGTTGCTTTTGGCGGGCAATAGTGTCCGTCGTGCTGTAACGCTCTTCTGCATTATTTGCGTTGTAAAAAAGCGTATCCACCGCTTGATTACCTTCCAAATCTAAAATTCTCAAAATTTGGCCTTTTTTAAGCGTTGCCATCCATGGGTCACCCGCGTTACATATTTCGTCCAATATGGCGTTATTTGGGCTCAATGCGCTTTCGGTAATCATAAATAATATCTTTCTGTATTGATAAAACCGCGAGCGTTTTGTGCACAACTATTTCGGCAAACATCCTCTTGCAAAGCAACACCAGCGTGATATGCAACTAAATTAACACCACTTGGTTGATAACTGGTGCTGGGGTCTAGCGGGTGCGGAGCGGTTGATAAAACCAGTAAAACATTCATATCAAAGCGAATATCGACATAACTGCCAGGTTGGCTGTAATTAGTTATAAAACTTAAATTGCCTGCATCATCAGGCACCACTTTGCTAAAGAAATTAACACTGGCGGTTAAATCACGCTTGCCTAATCCATGTTTGGCTAGTTCAATCAATAAGCCATCTTTGCCATTACGAAACATGTTATTACCATGCGTTTGGTAACTGCTTTCACCATATTGCGACTTAATCATATCGGCATCGGTTACGCCGCAAATGGTGTCATGCCATCCAAGGCTGTCTGCGGTAATAGATGCCATTACCCGTCCCATATCGCTGTAACACACATTGCCGGCTGTTAAGTAAGCGGTGTGCTGTGCTTTTAGTGTGTCAGATAAATTGTAACGCTCTAATTTGTCCTCTGCGTTATAAAATAAGGCAGAGCAATTTGCACCGCCATCAATATCCGTTAATCGCAGCGCACTACCACGGCGCATCAAACCAGACCAATGGTTGCCACCAGGAATTGTTTCTTCCCAAAAAAATTTTTCTAACTCTAAATTATGCATAATTTTTTTCTAATAATTCGATTACCAATTGAGTAGTTAACGCGCGCCCAAATATGCCACCCTCTACAGCAACCATGTTAATTGCGGCCATATGCAAATCGGCATGGGCTGATCCGCACGCATCACTAACCAGCACGCATTCATAGCCACGGTCAACCGATTCTCGCAGGGTTGAATGCACGCATACTTCGGTAGTAACCCCGCAAATGTATAGCTGTTTAATATCGTGGTTAAATAAGATTTGTGCTAAATCGGTTTGGTAAAAAGCGCCGTAGCCTGGTTTATCAACCACTGGCTCACCCATCATTGGTCTTAACTCATCAATAATGTCATGCCCAAATTCGCCGCGTATTAGCAACCGACCAAGCGGCCCCATGCTGCCAATTTCTGCGCCTGCGTTGCGGCTACGGGCTAATTTAGCGGGTGAGCAATCACGCATATCTGGCCTGTGGCCTTCGCGCGTGTGCACAATTAGCATTTCTTTTTTGCGTGCTGCATCAAGTAATTGCGCGATGTTAGAAATAGGTTTACGTAATGCCGTAATATCCATTCCTGCATTGGCGCCGTAGCCGCCAGCATCTAAAAAATCACGCTGCATATCAATAATAATCAAAGCACTTTTAGTCATTATTTTTACATCGAATTTTTATCTTTTAACCAGTTTTATTTGGTTAATGCTTTTACAAAGCTATCATCTAAGGTATTTTTAATAACAACAGGCGCTTTAATTTGCTTACTTTTTAACAAGATTTCATTAATGATTTCACCACTCACATAATATGATTTAGTATCTTTACCCGCTTGAAAAGTGGCCGCCATTTCATTGGCTGGAATGTTATACACCCCAGATAACTGCGCAAGCACCTCTGCGCCTGAAATGCCAACCGCTTTACCAATAATCACAGCAGCCTCTTTCGGGTTGCTTTTCATATAAGCCAAGCCTTCCAAATACGCTTTAACCAAACCCGTAATATTTTTAGCGTTCTTTTTAATATAGGCTTCATCAAACACCATTACATCTGCAATTAAGCCAGGGGCTTGTTTAGAGCTATAAATAGTGTGAAATTGTTTGCCATTACCCATGGCTAAAATTTGCGACACATTTGGCTCGTACGTCACCCCCACAGTCACGGCTTTTGATGCCATGGCTGATAAAACAGCTTCTGGCGCCATGTTGATGGGCTTAATATCTTTTACACTTAAGCCATTTACTTTAAGTGCGTAAGAAATCAAAAAATCCGATGGTGAAAGTGGTGAATAAGCGACTTTTTTACCTTTTAAATCGGTAATTTTATTAATCGTTTTATCGGCTAAAACAGCATCACCACCGTTAGAATAATCAATTGGCATCACTACTTTTAATTTTTGACCTTGCGCTACTGCGCCAATAAGCTGATCGTACGTCATCAATGAGCCATCAACCGCTTTACTGGTTACACTGCTTGGCAACATGGCAGGGTCTGAAAAGGTTTTTAGAGTAACGTCTAAACCTTGTTTTTTATACATGCCCATGCCATCAGCCACATAAAATGGTGAATACCCTATCCAGGTGGTTAAAGACAGCTTTACTGGCTCGCCAGCCACTACGGCAAAAGATGTAGTTGCTAAACTCACAGCCAAAATCAGTTTTTTTATTTGCATGTTAAATCTCCAGTTAAAAAAATGTTAAAAGTGAAAACTCAGTAGTTAGTTAATAATTAATTTGGGTTTACAGTTCAATTTCACCCAACATCAAGCATCGTTGGTAACTTGTGTCATACGCTCTAGCAGTTCAAAATCTGTATGCATGCCTGCAGTTTCACGAATACGCATTAATATTTCTTTTTTTTGCGCTAAAAACTGGGGTGATAATTTCATATCTTGATTGCGTTTTTCGGGCAAATCAACCTTCACAATACTGTCGATTCGCCCTGGGCGCGGCGCCATGACTACAACGCGCTGGCCTAAATAAATCGCCTCTTCTACATCGTGCGTTACAAATACAATGGTGGTTTTTTCAAGCTTTGAAACATGCAAAATCAAGTCATGCATCACTTCTCGCGTTTGCGCGTCTAGCGCACCAAATGGCTCATCCATGAGTAAAATTTGCGGGCGCGACATCAAAGCACGCGCAATGGCCACCCGTTGTTGCATGCCACCAGATAATTGGTTTGGATAATAATCACGCACATGTGTTAAGCCCATTAACGCTAACAACGCATCCGCGCGTCCTGAGGCAGCTTCTACATCGGCTGAACTTAAGTTTTCACGCCCTATTTTTAACTGACGACAAAATTTAATATTGCCCATCACACTAAGCCATGGATATAAGCTGTAATGCTGAAAAACCATTGCACGGTCCACACCAGGTTTATCAATTAAAACACCGTCAATACTGATGCTGCCAGCTGTTAAGCTTTCTAGGCCGCCAATTGCGCGTAGTAGCGTTGATTTACCGCAGCCAGAGGCGCCCACAAAGGTAATAAATTCATTATTAGTAATTGTTAAATAAATATCCTTTAATGCAACCACTTGAGATGCCTTTGAAACAAAGGTTTTTTGCGCATTTGAAATATTAATTTTAGCTTGCATTTTTTTACTCGCGCTTAGCTTAATTTAGATAAAGCCAAGGAAAGCTTTTACGGTGCAGCAGGCGGAATAACTGGTCGATGGCTAAACCAATCAACCCAATTAAAATGATGCCCGCAAAGATTTTATCAGTTTGCATAAACCGCTGCGCCCGTAATATCGAATAACCAAGTCCAGAATTCGCCGC
>JAYTEL010000064.1:0-2800 GCA_043735225.1 Methylotenera sp.
TCCAGCATTTGGCGCATGCTCACCACATCACCCGCGCCGTACGTCATCCACGCGGTTGCTGGCAAGCCGTCACGCCCCGCACGGCCCGTTTCTTGATAATAGCCTTCCATACTTTTGGGAATATCTAAATGCGCCACAAAACGTACGTTTGGCTTATCAATACCCATGCCAAAAGCAACCGTGGCCACAATAATCACGCCTTCTTCACGCAAAAATCGGCGCTGGTTTGCGTTGCGAATTGTCGCGTCTAAACCAGCATGATAAGGCAGCGCATCCCAACCGCGCTGCTTTAAATACTCTGCCGTTTCTTCTACTTTTTTGCGGCTTAAGCAATAAATAATGCCTGCGTCATTGGCGTGTTCAGTTTCTAAAAAAGCTTCTAGTTGCGCTTTAGCATTCACTTTTGGTAAGACGCGATAATTAATATTGGGCCGATCAAAACTTGACACAAACTGCTGCGCGTTTTCCAGTTGCAGTCGCTCTATAATTTCAGCCCTTGTTGGTGCATCAGCCGTGGCTGTTAGCGCAATGCGCGGCACGTTAGGGAACTGCTCGTGCAACACAGTTAATTTGCGGTATTCTGGCCTAAAATCATGGCCCCATTCAGATACACAATGCGCCTCGTCAATCGCAAACAGCGCAATGCCAGTGTGCATTTCAATCTGCGCCAATTGCGCTAAAAATCCACTTAACATTAATCGCTCTGGTGCCACGTATAAAATTTGCAGCTCACCGTTCATCAGCAAATTGTTGACTACGCGCGCATCTTCTGGCGTTTGGCTTGAATTTAAAAACGCTGCTTGCACGCCTAACTGCTGCAAAGCATCCACTTGATCTTGCATCAGCGCAATTAAGGGCGAAACAACAATCGCCACGCCATCACGCAACAACGCAGGCAATTGATAACACAGTGATTTTCCGCCGCCAGTTGGCATAAGCACCAAGGCGTCACCACCAGCAGTTACGTGTTCTACAATAGCTGCTTGTGCGCCTTTAAAATTGGCGTAGCCAAAAACTTCATTCAGAATTTGTAGGGCTTTTGCCTGTTGAACTGTTACTAGAGGTAAATTTGAAGATGAAATTTGTGCAAACATGACACTATTTTACACGTCTACACAGATTTGTTTAATGGCTATAATTATTATTGATGCCTTGCAACCGTAAGGGTTGTCCCGCCAGAAAATACCCGCTGATGCAAATTATTCATGCGTGAAAGCCAATATCCATGCGCCTCGCAAGTATCCTACAATTGAATAATCTGCGTTTTGGCGCTGTTTAAAGCTTTTAGCAGCAATTTATAGGTATCTAAATCAAACGTTAGTTGCGCCGTTTTTAGTTCAATTTCTGCCAGTTCATCCTCATTTTCGGCGCTGCCCAGATAGGTCCAATGTTCAAAAACGTGCATTTGGGTTTTGTCGTTCTCGCTATTTTTTTCTCTTATGGCAATTTTGCCAGCAAAAGGCCAAGCTTTCAATTTATGCACCATTAATGCCATTTGCAAGCGCATATAGTGGGTTTCTGGTGTTTCGCGTCCACAGCAAGCGCCTTTGCACTGCTTAATTTGGCTTGCAAAACACGCGCCCATAATCCAAGCTTCAAGCCCAATTAAGCGCGGGCAAAGTTGGTGGGCGTTGGCAATATTACGCAGCGTTTCCATGGCTTGATGCTTGCTTTTAAACGTGCCAAATAAATTGCCCAACTCTGCAGGATTAATATCTTTTTCGAACACCAATTCCAGTAAATTTTTGGCGTTTGGCTGATTGTTTAATTTCCAACTACACAATTGTCGCTCATGTCGCAATTGGCGATTGTAAATAGGCTGGCGCTGTTTAACCAAGCGCGATTCCAGCATTAGCGCGCTAAAATCACCAGCGGTGGTTATCCACTCAATATGTTTAATCTCTTGGCCGATGCGCATCTCTTTGGCGCTGGCGTGGTCACTACTAAAATGGCTTAACACGCGTGCGCGAATGTTCGTGCTTTTGCCGATATAAAGTGGTACGTTATTATCACCAAAAAACAAGTAAACCCCTGGTGTTTCGGGCATGTCGTCAAGTAAATTGGCATCTAAATGCGGCGGTAAAGTCGGGTGATTCATGAGCTGCGCGGCAGCTTTGTTGATGGCCGCGTCGCCCAATTCTAACTTGGCCGATTCAATAAAGGCCAACATTACATCAACATCGCCCATAGCTCGGTGGCGGGCAATGGTAGTTAAATTATGCCGCTGCATAATCGCGTCAAGCCCGTGGCTTTTATGCTGTGGATATAATAGACGTGATAATTTAACCGTGCAGATGACTTTTTGGCGCAAGGTAAAGCCAATACGCTTAAATTCTGACTTGATAAAACCATGATCAAAACGCACATTATGCGCTGCCAAGACAGAGCCTTCTAAAAAACTTAACAGGGTATCAGCCACGTCTTTAAACACAGGCGCATTGGCCACCATATCGTTATTTATGGTTGTAAGTTGTTGAATAAACGGTGGAATTGGCTGTTCTGGATTTACCAGCGTTTGCCAGCGCGCGGTTTCAATGCCGTTATCAAACCTTACAAGTGCAATTTCGGTAATGCGGTCGCGCAGCGGCGTGGCGCCTGTGGTTTCTAAATCTAAAAAGGTGATGGAGGGAAGCAAAATAGTGTGCTTTAATTAAAACTAAATACTAGCTTGGTTTTGCCATTTTTTTTCAAGCATTTATTTAAAAAATAGCAAATAATTCATCAATCCAAAATATAACAGCGCAAAAAACCCCACTATCCAAAACACATTAAGCAGATTTTTGTTGATGGTTTTTAGTTG
>JAYTEL010000065.1:0-3962 GCA_043735225.1 Methylotenera sp.
AGATAATAGGCATAATCCACATTGGGGTGATTAGGGTGCAGCTTAATAAAACGTTCTGCGGCGGCCACACAGGATATTGGATCTTGCTTTTTATAGTGCGCGTAAGCAATTTCTAATTGCGCTTGCGCTGCGTATTTGCCGTGCGGAAAGCGCGATTCTAATTTTTGAAAATAGCCAATTGCTTTATCGTAATCTTTGTCAACCATTCTATCTTCGCCTTCTTGATAGATGCGGTCGGCTTGCCAGCCTTTGGTGTCATCTAGCTCAGTTGGCGCGCCAAAGATTGAACAACCGCTTAATATCAATGCGCAAAATATAACTAAAATGCTGGCGCTTAAAAGCGGTAAAATACGGGCTATGGATTGTTTCATTGATTGCTCAAACATAAAAAACCTAATTCAACATTAATGGCAATATTATAACGTATGCAAGATAAAACAGCAGATTTCACACCAGTTTCTAGCCAAATTAGCAATCAAATTAAGGTGCAGATTCCCATGACATCGGGCGGGGAGCGCCTAGATATTGCCTTGCAACAACTGCTGCCGCAGCACTCGCGCAGCCGCTTGCAGGCTTGGATTAAGGCTGGTTTAGTGCGCATGGACGCGAAAAACGTGACCGCTAAAACCAAAGTGTGGGGCGGCGAGCAGGTACACATTACGCCGCCTGCAAATGCGCAAGAAAACGCCTTTAAACCAGAAAATATTCCGCTGGATATTATTTATGAGGATGACACAATTTTAGTCATCAACAAGCCCGCAGGCCTTGTAGTACACCCAGCGGCGGGCAATTGGAGTGGTACTTTATTAAATGCGCTATTGCATCATTTGCCGCAATTAAGCGATGTGCCGCGCGCAGGTATTGTGCACAGACTAGATAAAGATACCAGCGGAATATTGGTGGTCGCTAAAACGCTAGAAGCGCAAACTAGCTTGGTGCGTCAGTTGCAAGCACGCACGGTTAAGCGTGAATACCGCGCTATAGTTTGGGGCATTATGTGGCGACATGGCACGGTGAATCAGCCAATTGGGCGCCACAGCCATGCGCGCACTAAAATGGCCATTAGTCGCACCGGCAAGCCCGCCGTCACGCATTACGAGGTGCTGGAACGCTTTGGCACCAATACTTATGTGCGTTGCCAGCTAGAAACGGGTCGCACGCATCAAATTCGCGTGCATATGCAGCACTTAAAAGCGCCGATTGTGGGCGACAAGGTTTACGGCATTGGCAATATTATTCCGCACAAACAAATGACACAAACTTTGCGTGACGCCATCACAGACTTCAACCGCCAAGCCTTACACGCGATTAAGTTAGGCTTAATACACCCAAAAACTGAACAATTTATGGAATGGCAAATTGATCTGGCTGACGATATGCGCGCCCTGCTAGAAGCCATGCGCTTTGAGGATGCGCCTATTGACGAGGGTCAAATGATGGAGTTTGGCGTAGATGAAAACGGCCTGTACGTGGGTGAGGATGATGATGACGATTTTGATTTGGATGACCCTGATGACGATTTGGATGGAGATTTAGGTGATGATGGCGATTGTGATGATGAAGAATAGTAAATAGATGTTCATTTCTTTATTCTTCATTTCCGCGCAAGCAGAAATCTATTTTGATTTTAAAATTTTTACTGGATTCCCGCATCTTCGCCTAGTGCCCGCTATTTCACATCGATTTTGGCGCAACGGGAATGATGGGCATAACAATGAGGATTGCGTGAAGTTGGATGTTAGATAAGCTAAATTTAATCATCCCCAATTGGCCAGCGCCCGCCAATGTAAAAGCGCTGCAAACCACGCGTGCAGGCGGCATTAGCCTTGCGCCTTACAATAGCCTAAACCTTGGCAGCCACGTTAAAGATGACCCACTTCATGTCGCCCATAATCGTCAATTACTCAGCCAGTTTTTGCCTAGCGAGCCTGTTTGGCTTAATCAAGTACATGGCGTTAATGTTGTGGATGCCACTGAAACCAATTGCGCGGCTGATTTAGGGTACGCCAATTGCGGGGCTCATTTAGGGTACGCCGATTGCGTACCCTGTGCCGATGCCAGCTACACAACCCAAAAAAATGTAGTGTGCGTCACCATGACAGCGGATTGTTTACCAATTTTGCTTTGCGACACCAAAGGCACGCTGGTCGCAAGCATCCATGCGGGTTGGCGAGGACTTTGTGATAACGTGATCGAAGCGACTATTGCAAAATTACCCGTTAAACCAGCAAGTTTAATGGCTTGGCTTGGCCCAGCCATTGGCCCAAACGCATTTAAAGTTGGTGCTGAGGTGCGCGCACAATTTATCTCGCAAGATAGTCAAGCAAAGGCTGCTTTTAATCCGCACGGTGACAAATATTTTTGTAATATTTACCAAATTGCCGCGCAACGCCTTAACAATTGTGGCATTAATCAAATTTACGGCGGCGGCATTAGTGCCGATTTTTGTACGTATACGCAAAAAGAACAGTTTTTTTCGTATCGCCGCGATGGTGCAACAGGGCGAATGGCAACGCTTATTTGGATTGCTTAAGCTATAATGCGCGGATTAATAATGTCACTTTTTTTATGAATATCCCTGATTTTTCTATTCTCACTTGGATTACTTTATCTAGCCTTGTTGGCGGCGCACTTAGTGTAGTAGGTGCGGCGATGGTTGCGCTAAACGTCAAAAAATCCGCAGTGCCCATGTTAATTAGTTTTGCCATTGGCGCTATGCTGGGCGCAGTATTTTTAGAAATTTTGCCAGAGGCAATTAAAGCAGGCGCAAACAATAGTCTAACCATTCAAGCCATTACAGGCACGGTTTTAATTGGCATTTTGCTGTTTTTTGCCCTAGAAAAGCTGGTTATTTGGCGACATTGTCATGGTGACCACTGCGAAGTACATGCAATTCATACTGAAGAAGACTGCCCAAATAAATCCATGGTTCGACAGGTTCACCACGAACGGGATTTAGAGATTATCAACGCAAGGGATGATGTGTTGACCGTTCGTCCTGAGCTTGTCGAAGGTCAACATAAAGACGCCATACAAACCAAGTACAGAGCGGCTGCCAGCGGTATGCAAAATGCTGGCATGTTAAAATCTGCGCATTCGCACAGTTATTCGCACGACAGTGAACGCAGTGGCATGATGATTATGATTGGCGACACGTTTCATAATTTCGTAGATGGCATATTAATTGCCAGCGCTTTTATGGTGGATGTAAAACTGGGCATCGTGACTTCAATTGCAATTATTGCACATGAAATTCCGCAAGAAGTAGGCGATTTTTTAATCTTACTACATTCGGGCTACAGCAAAAAAAAGGCATTTTTGTTTAATCTAGTGTCTAGTTTTGCCACCTTGGTTGGCGGCGTGGCGGCGTATTTTGCGCTGCAAACGCTGCAAGCCTGGGTGCCTTATATCCTAAGTTTAGCAGCGGCTAGTTTGCTGTATGTTTCGGTGGCAGATTTAATACCTAGTCTGCATAAACGCACTGAATTAAGCGCGAGCATATCGCAGCTAAGCCTTATTCTATGCGGCGTTAGCACTATTTGGTTCGTCGATTATTTACTAAAATAATTTCACATATGTCAATTTGGTTGGTCGATTATTTACTAAAATAATTTCACATATCTCAATATTTCTGCCTATGCAGAATTCTATTTCAAGGTTTTAAGTTTTATGAAAACTCAAATTAGCAGTGCAACTAAAGTTAGTACCTCACCAAAAGTCGGCTTCGTCTCGCTCGGCTGCCCCAAAGCAGGCAGTGATGCAGAGCGTATTCTCACGCAATTGCGCGCCGAGGGCTATGAAATTAGCAGCAGTTACGAAGGCGCCGATTTAGTTGTCGTCAATACCTGCGGCTTTATCGACAGCGCCGTGCAAGAAAGCCTAGACGCCATTGGCGAAGCGCTACAAAAAAATGGCAAAGTAATTGTCACCGGCTGTTTAGGCGCCAAAAAAGATGTGGTGAT
>JAYTEL010000066.1:0-5495 GCA_043735225.1 Methylotenera sp.
ATTCAAGGCGCTGGCGGCGTTATTATTCCGCCTAAAACCTATTGGCCCGAGATTCAACGTATTTGTGATAAATACAATATTTTATTAATTTGCGATGAGGTTATTTGCGGCTTTGGGCGCATTGGCAAATGGTTTGGCAGTCAATTAGTGGGTTGCCAACCCGATTTAATGACCTTTGCCAAAGGTGTGACTTCAGGTTACTTACCACTTGGCGGCGTGGTGGTTGGCAAACGCGTTGCACAAGTATTAATTGAAAAAGGCGGTGAGTTTAATCACGGTTACACCTATTCTGGCCATCCAGTTGCTTGTGCTGTGGCTTTAGCCAATATTAATATTATCGAAAAACAAGGCTTGGTAGCGCAAGTATTAAACGAAACAGGCCCTTATTTAGCCAAACAATATGCAGAGTTAGCCAAACACCCTTTGGTTGGCGGCGCTGAAACCATTGGCCTAATGGCGGGTTTTGTTTTAATGCGCGATAAAGCAAATCATATAATGTTTGACGAAGAGTTAGGCGTTGGCATGATTTGCCGTGGGCATTGCTTTGGCAACGGCTTAATCATGCGCGCGGTGGGCGATCGCATGATTATTGCGCCGCCGCTGGTGATAACAAAAACGCAAATTGACGAAATGATGGCGCTTATTTATTTGGCACTAGATAAAACATTGGCGCATTTGCAGCAACTGGGATTGATGAAAACTGTTGCAGTGTAAATGTCAACACACTTTTTATTATGGGCAATATATTATGTTTAATTAATATGGAAGCGCTGCAAAACATACTGTAATATTTAAGTGTATTACAACTAGACTTTTAAACGATAGGTTGGCAGTTGCAAGCTTTAGGTGTTAGGCAGCGTTCAAATTAAAATTAATAGTGTATTTTAAATTTTTTGAGGAGTTATTAAATGAAGTTTCTTTACGACAAGCATTTTATCAAGCATTCAATCATGCATTCTATGCCCACTAAAAAATTGATGTTAGCCCTTATGTTTGGCGTAGCGGGTCTTACACTAACGTCTTGTGGTCAAAAAACTGAAGATAATGTGAAATCTGCCGATGCCACGTCTACTACCGCAAAGCCAGCTGCAAGCGCAGAAGAAAAAATACTGAACATTTACAACTGGTCAGATTATTTAGCCGAGGACACTATTCCTAATTTTGAAAAAGAAACCGGCATTAAAGTACGCTATGATATTTTTGACAGTAACGAAATATTGCATGCCAAAATGATTGCTAAAAATACAGGTTACGATATCGTTGTACCATCATCTAACTGGGGGAAAATGCAAATTGATGGCGGGCTGATTCAAAAGCTTGATAAAAGCAAATTGCCTAACTGGAAAAACTTGGATCCTACGGTATTGGCGCAAATGGCCAAGCTTGACCCTGGTAATGAACATTTAGTGGATTGGCTGTGGAGTTATACAACGGTTGGCATTAACGTGGATAAGGTAAAAACTGCGCTAGGTGGTATGCCAATGCCTGAAAATACCTGGGATTTAGTGTTTGATCCTAAATATACGTCAAAATTAAAATCGTGCGGTATTTCTATGTTAGATGCGCCGTCAGAGGTGTTTCCAATTGCGCTGCGCTACGTTAAAAAGCCAGAATTTAGTGCTAATCCAGATGACTACAAAGCTGCATTTGATATGTTAATGAAAGTGCGCCCTGATATTAAACGCTTTAACTCTGGCGGCCAGATTGAAGATTTAGCCAGTGGCAATATTTGTGTGGCACTTGGCTGGGCAGGCGATTTCAACTTAGCCCGTAAACGCTCAATTGAAAATAAATCTGAGCAACACATTGAAGCGCTTGTAACCAAAATGGGCGGTTATATGTTTATGGATACTATGGCGATTCCTGCGGACGCTAAGCACCCAGATAACGCGCATAAATTTATCAATTATATTTTGCGCCCAGAAGTGCATGCAGGCTTAACCAATGCAGTGACCTATGCCAACCCAAACAAGGCAGCTACGCCGTTTGTAAAAGATGAAATTAAAAATAACAAATCTATATTTTTATCGGATGAGGATGTTAAGAATTTGATTCCACCAGGCAATGTGGATAACGCAACGCGCCGCATCGAAACGCGTTTATATACCCAATTTAAAACGGGTACTTAAAAATTCGCACATAATAAATTGAGCATAATAAACTGCAAATAATGGCTTGCCTGTTGGCAAGCCATCACTAATTAGTAACAATTAAAAAGTTAAATAAAACGTTTCCTACTCGGGGTTCATATGGCGACAGCATTAAAACCGCAATCAGACAACAAATCGACCACAAAAGAAGTGCTATTAAGAGTTGAAAATGTGACCAAAATTTATGATGGCACAGTTAAAGCAGTGGACAATGTTTCTTTAACCGTCAATCAAGGTGAAATTTTTGGCCTTTTAGGTGGCTCAGGCTGCGGTAAATCAACCCTACTACGCATTATGGCGGGCTTTGAAAAGCCAACAAAAGGTAGAATTTTTCTTGATAATCAAGATATAACCGATTTACCGCCGTATCAACGACCAATTAACATGATGTTTCAATCGTATGCGCTTTTTCCGCACTTAAGCGTTTGGGAGAACGTTGCGTTTGGCTTAAAACGCGACAACATGCCAAAAGATGAAATTGCGACGCGAGTAGAGGCGATGTTAACGCTGGCGCAACTTAATAAATATGCACAGCGTAAACCGCATCAGCTTTCTGGCGGTCAACAGCAACGTGTTGCATTGGCGCGCAGTTTAGCAAAACGTCCAAAACTTTTATTGTTGGATGAGCCGCTGGGCGCGCTTGATAAAAAACTGCGCGAAACCACACAATTAGAGCTGGTGAATATTATTGAAGAAGTAGGCGTAACTTGTGTATTGGTGACGCACGACCAAGAAGAAGCCATGACTATGGCCAGCCGCATTGCAGTAATGGCGGAAGGTTACTTTTTGCAAATTGGCGAACCAGATGTCGTTTATGAGTCGCCAAATAGCCGTCAAGTGGCCGATTTTATTGGCAACGTTAATATGTTTGAAGGTAAAGTAATTGAAGATGAGCCTGATCACATTATTGTGAAATGTGACGAATGCACGCACTATGTTGGACATGGATTTACTGGCCACAACGGCATGGCAGTTGGTGTGGCTTTGAGGCCAGAAAAAATTACCTTGTCCAAAGAAAAACCTAATAGCCAATACAACTGGGCTGAGGGCACAGTGACTGAAATTGTATATTTTGGCGACCACACCACTTATCACCTTAAAACCAACGCTGGCCATGTGATTAAAGCGCAAGAAATTAACAATACGCGCGATTTAAGTTGCGGGCTAACTTGGGGTGATCATGCGTATATGCACTGGGGCGACTTGGCCATGATAGTGTTAACACACTAGGAGAAAAGCGATGAAATTGATAACGCGATTTTTTCAAGGTCTGTTTCAAGGTAACAAGCTGGTTATTGGTATTCCGTATGGCTGGTTTTTATTGCTGGTGGCAATTCCGCTACTGATTGTGATGAAAATTAGCTTATCAGAAATGGAGGCAACATCTGTTTCTAAAATGATTAGCTGGACCAATGGATTGCCGACATTAAAACTAAACTTTGCTAATTATCAATTTATTTTTAGCGATGCGTTGTATGTAAAAACTTATATTTCATCGCTTAAATATGCACTCATCACCACAGTGATTTGTTTGGCAGTTGGTTACCCGTTTGCTTATTTTATGGCGCGTGCGCCCAAACATATTCAACCAACTTTGCTAATGCTGATTATGTTGCCATTTTGGACCTCATTTTTATTGCGTATTTACGCGTGGAAAACCCTGCTGGTTAGCAACGGCGTTATTAATAATATATTAATGAGTTTGCATATTATTGATGCGCCGCTAGAGATGATGAACAACGCATTCTCACTCACCATCGGCATGGTGTATTCCTATTTGCCGTTTATGATTTTGCCACTGTACGCTAATTTATCTAAGCTGGATTTACGATTTTTAGAAGCCGCCGCCGACTTAGGTACCAGCCCATTTAAAGCCTTTTGGCTGATTACAGTGCCATTATCAAAAGCGGGCATCATCGCGGGCTCTATGTTGGTATTTATTCCTGCGGTTGGCGAGTATGTGATTCCTGAATTATTGGGTGGCCCAAGCACTTTAATGATAGGACGCGTGCTGTGGGATGAGTTTTTTAGTAATAACGATTGGCCGATGGCAGCGGCGGTTGCAGTGGTGATGATTGCGCTTATTTTAGTGCCAATGGCCATTTTAAATAGAGCAGAAGCAAAATTGGAAGAAGCTTAAATATGAGTCAAGCGTCGAATAATAAAGTTTTTGCCAATGGCTGGATGGCCGCAGTTTACTTATTTTTATATCTGCCCATTATTACTTTGGTGGTATTTTCGTTTAACGATTCAAAATTAGTCACCGTTTGGAGCCATGCCAGCACACGTTGGTATAGCGCCTTAATGCAAGATAAAGATTTACTTTCTGCTGTATTTTTATCATTAAAAATCGCATTTTTGTCAGCGTTAATATCAGTTTTCTTTGGTACGTTTACCGCGTTTGCGCTAAATCGCTATCAACGTTTTCATGGGCGTACACTACTTAACTCCATGTCAAGCACGCCGCTTGTGATGCCTGATGTGATTGTGGGTTTATCTTTACTACTGATGCTGGTGTCGCTGCAACACTGGCTGGGGTTTCCGCAGCGCGGTTTATTTACCATTTTGCTTGGCCACGCGTTGCTAGGTACCGCATATGCAGCCGTGGTGGTTACCTCGCGCTTAAAAGAAATGGATGGCCGATTAGACGAAGCGGCGATGGATTTAGGCAGCAAACCTTGGCAAGTATTTACACTAGTCACCCTCCCCTTATTGATACCCGCATTGGCATCAGCATTTTTACTTACTTTTACCCTGTCGTTTGATGATGTTGTGTTGTCATCATTTTTATCTGGCCCAGGTTATAACACTATGCCTATGGTGATTTTCTCGCGCGCGCGCTTAGGGCTAAACCCGACTATTAATGCGGTTGCTACCGTGACCATTACTGTGGTAACGATTGCCGTTATTGCATCCAGCTTTTATACCTCACACATAGAACGCAAACGCAAGCGCGATATGGCATTGGCTTACAGCGATAGCAATCAGTAAGATTCGTAAAAAAATACAAAATTTTAAGAACACAAGGATTCGTTTTAAATGTTGCCAATTAAACACACTGCGTTAATAAAGGCAGGTAAAACACTGCTTGCTGGTGCATGGGTGGGCGCAGATTCGGGCGACGTAATTGATGTGAGCAATCCTGCCACTGGCGCAATAATTGCAACCGTGCCGTGTATGGGTAAGGCTGAAACGCAGCGCGCAATTGCAGCCTCGCAGACGGCTCAAAAACAGTGGAAAATACTAACCGCCGCAGCACGTGCAGCCATTTTAAAACGTTGGTTCGATCTAATTAAATGTCACGCTGAAGATTTAGCGCAAATTTTAACGGCCGAGCAAGGTAAA
>JAYTEL010000067.1:0-5301 GCA_043735225.1 Methylotenera sp.
TGATGTGGCAGTGCTCAGTAATTTAACCCGCGACCATTTGGATTATCACGGCACTTTTGAAGAATATGCGGCTGCAAAGCACCGATTGTTTGATGCCAATGATTTACGTTTTGCAGTGTTAAACGTCGATGATGATTTTGGCCAAGCGTTGGCAGAAGAACTGGCTGATTCAAACACGGTTGTGGTGACCTACGGCATGACAAGCGGCGACATTCGCGCTAGCGACATTCGGTTTGAAAATGGCTACTTCACCTTTTTAGCCATCACGCCGCGCGGCAACGCCACGGTGAATGCCAATTTAATTGGGCGTTTTAATGTGTTTAATGTATTGGCTGTGCTGGCGACCTTGCTCGCTTCACAAGTCAGTTTGGCAGACGCTGTTACAGCAATTGCGCAAATTAAAGCCGCGCCAGGGCGCATGCAAACCATGGGCGGTGGCAAGTTGCCATTAGTGGTGATTGATTATGCGCACACGCCAGATGCGCTAGAAAAGGTGTTAACCACGTTAAAAGCGCAAGCGCGCTCCAAACTTATTTGCGTGTTTGGCTGCGGCGGAAACCGAGATGTCGGCAAGCGCCCGTTGATGGGCAAAGTTGCAAGCGATATTGCTGACGCGGTAGTGGTAACTTCGGACAACCCGCGCGATGAAAATGCAGATGACATCATTCAAGATATTGTGCGCAGCATGCTAGGCAATTTTGCCATCGAAGAAGATCGTGCTAAAGCCATATCCATCGCAATTTTAGCCGCAAAAGCGGGCGATATAGTGCTGATTGCAGGAAAAGGTCATGAAGATTATCAAGAAATTAGCGGCGTAAAACTGCCTTTTAGCGATGTTAAACAAGCCGCGCTATTACTTAAAAAGTATGAGGAAAGGCTGCTGTGATGATGCGCTTAAGGATAATCGCATGATGATGCTCTCGGAAGTTGCAAAAGCCGTTAGCGGGCA
This sequence comes from Methylotenera sp., assembly GCA_043735225.1. Classification (GTDB taxonomy): domain Bacteria; phylum Pseudomonadota; class Gammaproteobacteria; order Burkholderiales; family Methylophilaceae; genus Methylotenera_A. The sequence goes on from JAYTEL010000067.1 coordinate 950, forward strand.
ATTAATAGGTGACGATATTGAAGTAAAAAGTATCGGCATTGACAGCAGAAAAATTGTAAAAAATCAATTATTTATTGCGATAAAAGGCGAAAATTTTGATGGCAATACGTTTGCGGGCGTCGCGATTAATCTAGGCGCTGGCGCAGTAATAATAAGCGATGCAAATTCGTTGGCACGACCTGCAGTATTGGTTAAAAACACACGTTTGGCTTTAGGCTTGCTTGCTAAATATTGGCGCAATAAATTTGCGCTGCCTTTGGTGGCGGTAACCGGCAGCAACGGTAAAACCACCGTAAAAGAAATGATAGTGGCCATATTAAATGCAGCGAATAAAAACGTAATTGCCACGCAAGGCAATTTAAATAACGATATTGGCATGCCAATAACCTTGCTAAATTTGCAACAAAAGCATGATGTTGCCGTGATAGAAATGGGCATGAACCACTTAGGTGAAATTGACTATTTAACGCGCATTGCACAGCCAACTGTGGCGGTGATTAATAACGCAGGCACGGCGCACATTGGCGAGCTAGGATCGCGCGAAAATATAGCCAAGGCCAAAGGTGAAATTTTTGCAGGCTTGGCTGATACTGGCACAGCGGTAATTAACGCAGATGATGATTTTGCAGATTATTGGAAATCATTGAATCAACACAAAAAAATGATCACATTTGGGCTAAATGATTTGGATAGGCAAAAACAAGCTGACGTAACGGCGGTTTTTGTGGAAAAAGACGGCGTTAATCAAGTTAACCTGACAACGCCTAATGGCAACGTAGCTTTTAATTTAGCCTTGTTAGGCAAACACAATGTTAGCAACGCGCTAGCCGCCAGTGCTTGCGCCGTGGCGCTAGGTGTAGTCAATGCCGATATTGCAAGCGGCCTTAGTCATATGCAAGCTGTGTACGGCCGCTTGCAACGCAAAGCAGGCTTTAATGGCGCGATGATTTTTGACGATACTTACAACGCGAATCCAGACTCGATGAAAGCGGCAATTGATGTATTGGCAACGCAGCAAAACTGTATTTTTGTGATGGGCGATATGGCGGAGCTTGGCGAAAATGCGCCGCAAATGCACGCCGATATTGGCTTATATGCGAAGCAAAAAGGTATTGAACAATTGTATACATTTGGCGATTTAAGCGCAAAAGCTAATGATATTTTTGGGCAAAACGCGGCGCATTTTAGCGACCTAGAAAGCTTAGTTTTTGCGCTCAAAAGTCAAATGAAACCAACCATTACGGTATTGGTTAAAGGCTCGCGCGCTATGCAAATGGAGCGCGTAGTTAACCAGATTTTAGAAAAAGCATCACTAGACACGTCAGAAAAAATAACACAAGAAATAAATGCACGGGAGAAAACAAAATGTTGCTAGAACTAGCTCGCTATTTGGCGCACGATATTCGCGGCTTTAATGTGTTTAATTACATTACGCTGCGTGCGGTGATGGCAACGTTAACAGCCTTGATGATTTCATTTGTGGTTGGCCCAAAAATGATTCGCAAGTTAACTCAATATAAAGTTGGCCAAGCGGTGCGCGATGATGGCCCGCAAACACATTTAATCAAAGCAGGCACACCAACCATGGGCGGCGCGCTCATTTTGGTGGCAATCGCCGTGGCAACCTTGTTATGGGGCGATTTGCACAATAAATATATTTGGGTAGTTCTCATCACCACCTTGGGTTTTGGCGCGGTAGGTTGGGTGGATGATTATCGCAAAGTGGTGTACAAAAATCCAAAGGGCTTATCGGCAAAAACTAAATATTTTTGGCAAAGTTTAATTGGCTTAGGCGTGGCGATTTTTTTACTGAAAACATCTACAACGCCTGCAGAGACCACATTAATAGTGCCATTTTTTAAACATTTAGTATTGCCCTTGGGTGCAGTTGGATTTGTGGTGTTAACGTATTTAGTCATTGTAGGCAGCAGTAACGCCGTCAACTTAACCGACGGTTTAGACGGCCTAGCGATTATGCCAACCGTGATGGTGGGCAGCGCACTTGGGCTATTTGCTTATGTGGCAGGGCATTTGTATTTTTCAAAATATTTGGGCATTCCTTATGTAGCGGGCTCTGGTGAGCTATTGGTATTTTGCGCGGCGATGGCGGGCGCGGGCTTAGGATTTTTATGGTTTAACGCTTACCCCGCCGAAGTATTTATGGGCGATGTTGGCGCTTTAGCGCTGGGCGCAGCTTTGGGTGTTGTTGCGGTAATTGTGCGCCAAGAGATTGTGCTGTTTATTATGGGCGGCGTGTTTGTGGTAGAAACATTCTCGGTTGCCTTGCAAGTAATGTATTTTAAATATACCAAAGCTAAAACTGGTATTGGTAAAAGAATTTTTTTAATGGCGCCGCTACATCACCACTTTGAGCAAAAAGGTTGGAAAGAGACGCAAGTGGTGGTTAGATTTTGGATTATAACCATGATGTTGGTATTAGTCGGATTATCCACTTTAAAACTGAGATGAAAAACTTAAGCCACAGAGAACAAAGATCGCACAGAGTTCTAATCTCTGAAGTTTTCTCTGTGTGCTCCGTGTGCTCCTTATGCTTTGTGGCAAAAATGAAATGATATTAACACTTAAAGCAAAACGTGTATTAGTACTGGGCCTTGGTGAAACAGGGCTGTCGGTATTGCGCTGGCTGGCAACAAAAGGCGCGGTGCTGTCTGCGGCCGATTCGCGCGAGTATCCACCGAATATTGATGATTTGCACCGCAATATGCCGCAAGTTGCTATTTATACGGGTCAATTTAAGCAGGCGTTATTGCTAGATGCCGAATTAATTATTATTAGCCCGGGCGTGGCGCTAAGCGAGCCAGCTGTGCAAGTCGCCATTAAACACGGCATTCCTGTAATTGGCGATGTGGAATTATTTGCGCAGTATCGGCCTAAAAACGCAAAAGTGATTGGCATTACCGGCAGTAATGGCAAAACGACAGTGACCACGCTGGTGGGTGAAATTTGCAAGGCGGCAGGCTTAAAAACCATTGTGGCGGGCAATATTGGTTTGCCAGTGTTAGATGCCTTAACGATGGATGCACCAGATATTTACGTGTTGGAGCTGTCGAGTTTTCAGCTAGAGACCACGTCTGGTTTGCACTGCGATGCGGCAACCGTACTCAATGTGTGTGAAGACCATATGGACCGCTATGAGGATTTAAAAGATTATGCGGCAGCTAAGGCGCGCATTTTAAAGCAGTCAAAAATGGCTGTGCTTAATCGCGATGATCCAATTTGCATGGCGATGCAAACGAGTTCTCTGGTGACATTTGGCTTAAACCAAGCGCCGACAATGCATGACTTTGGCTTAATGATGTGCGAGGGCAGCCAATATATGACCAGTGGCCAGCGCAAGCTATGCAAAACTAGCGACTTGACCATTGCAGGTCAGCACAATGTGGCTAATGCCTTGGCGGCGGCAGCTTTATGCACCGCGGTGGGCATAGAAAAAGACGCCATTATTTTGGCCTTACGCGCATTTAAAGGCTTGCCGCATCGCGTGCAATTTATTGCCACCATTGATGAGGTGGATTATTTTGATGACTCTAAAGGCACCAATGTTGGCGCGACTTGTGCGGCAATTGCGGGCATGACCAAAAATGTAAATGGCCATAATTTACCGCAAAAAGTAGTGTTAATTGCTGGTGGTGATGGTAAAGGCCAAGATTTTTCGCCGCTAGCAGCCGCCGTAAAGGCCAACGGCCGCGCAGTTGTGTTATTTGGCCGCGACGCGCCTTTAATTGAAACAGTTTTAATCCCAACAAATGTGCCGTTGTATCAAGCGGCTGATTTGCCAGAGGCAGTTAATATCGCCAAAAAAATTGCACAAAAAGGTGATGCAGTATTGCTATCGCCCGCTTGCGCTAGTTTTGATATGTTTAAAAATTATGTACACCGCGCCCAAGTGTTTGTAGCGGCAGTCAACCAGCTACAAGCCAATAAAGAGGTGCTGGCATGTTAGCAAAGCTTATATGTTAAGACTTTTTATATGTTAAAACTTTTTATATGTTAAACCCAGTGATGACCAATCGTGAGCGCATCAATGCGCCCAACTACGACCAAATGTTGCTTTGGGTAACATTAATTATGCTCGGCTTAGGCTTGGTAATGGTGTATTCGGCCTCTATTGCCATGGCGGAAGCGGACAAAGCGGTAGGCCACCAAAGCACGTATTTTCTTGTTCGCCAAGCTATTTTTATTGTCATTGGTGTTACGGCAGGTTTTATGTCGTTTCAAGTGCCCGTTGCGTGGTGGCAAAAAATGGCCCCCTATTTATTTTTAACGGGATTATTTTTATTGGTGTTGGTGCTAATTCCGCACGTTGGACGCAACGTTAATGGCAGCCAACG
>JAYTEL010000068.1:0-3266 GCA_043735225.1 Methylotenera sp.
CGGATTTTTTGTGTCTAGAATGCGTAGCGGATTGGTGTGCAAGCGACGTTTCGCGTCCTCGTCTAGCAAATCGGCATGCTGTTCAAAATAGGTAATTAAAGTTTGGCGATAAATTAAACGTTCGTCCGCATCACCGATGCTATTAATTTGCAACTCAACATCTTTTATTTCTAGCGCCTGCCAAAGCCGCGCCAGCATGACAATCTGCTCGGCATCGACCTCTGCCGATTCAAATCCAAACGCCTCCGCGCCAATTTGGTGAAACTGGCGCTGGCGACCTTTTTGCACGTTCTCGTGGCGAAACATCGCGCCGCTGTACCAAAGCCGCTGCGGGCCGTTATAAGTTAGGTTGTTTTCAATCACCGCCCGCACGCAACCCGCCGTGCCTTCTGGGCGCAGGGTCAGTTTGTCGCCGTTAAGCGCGTCCGTCCAAGCATACATTTCCTTCTCGACAATATCGGTATGCTCGCCGACGCTACGCACAAAAAGCTCGGTCGGCTCTACCAAGGGCATGCGAATATTGTTATAGCCATATTGGCTTAAAATGCGCCGCGCAGTGTCTTCCAGCTTAAACCACAGTGGCGTGGCCTCTGGCAGAATATCGTAGAAACCTTTGATGGATTGAAATTTTTGATTCATTTTTCTAAATATAATACTCAAATTTTATTCAATTAAGCGCATGTGATTTTAACCACTCTATCCATAGCGAAAATTTTGGACATTCCCTCATAAGTCGTTCTATACCTAATTCATTCGTAATCGCAGCGCCTAAGCGATGCTTATTGTAATTACCTATTTCGCTTGCCAACCGCTTTGATGGAGCTAACGTAGGGTCTAAGTTAATATCTTCTACATTATTAAAGTTTTTACGGTGCTTTTCAATTGCCCCTGCTTTACTACGCTGCAAGGCAGATTTAGCAGTTAGCTCAGGCTCTATAAACATAAATGCTTCAAATTCATGCCTCTGTAAATATGGCTTAAAGCGTTGACTATTAATCACATCTGCAATCGCCGCCTCAAGCTGTTGAATATCTTGATAAGTTGTTTCAGCTAAATTTGGAATTTTAGGAAATCCGTAAAAATCGTACAAAGTAGTCACAGCTGATGCATGTGTATCGCCTAGCAGATCTAAAACATCAGCTTTAAACTTTGAGAAGTCTCCACCACCTTTATGTGACGGTGCGCCTACTAATTTTTTTGTTTCAACAATTGTAGGGATAATAGCAAGATTAAAACTTAATAAGTAAGGAGATACGACATCTTTAATAAAACGCTCTTCAGTTTGCCCCTCAATCAAAATTAAAATCCGCTTCAAGGGCGGCCACCTATGAGGTTCTTCTCCCATAACTCACCCAAAGCATAACGCTCAAGCCATTTCGACAAATCTTGCGTCTCTAGGGATTTAACTTTTGTCGCACCTTCAACACGGTCTGCCACGTAAATACAATTTTGTTCGAGTTGATTTACCAAAGTTACCGACTGAGTAGCAACCAATATCTGCGTGCGTTGCGAGGCCTCTTTGAGCAACTCAGCTAACAATACAATCGCGGCAGGGTGCAAGCCTAACTCTGGCTCATCTAATAGCACCATTCTAGGTATTTCTGGCTGTAATAGCAGTGTAGCCAAACACATAAAGCGTAAAGTACCGTCAGAAAGTTGATGTGCATTAAAAATCTGATCGCTGCCTTTCTCGCGCCACTCTAAACGAATCTTTTCTTCGTTATTTTTAAGTGGATCCAACTCAAAACGGTCAAAAAAAGGAGCTACCTGCTTTATAACGCTTTGAATAGCATCTAAGTAATCAGGATGTTTTTGCTTCATCCAATATAAATAAGGGGCTAAGTTGCCTGCATCAATTTGCAAAAAACGATTGTTATTTAAATCTTGAGTTTGCTTTACCAACGCGCCGCTACTTGTGTCGTGGAAGTGATAAACACGATAACTGGCTAAATCTGCTGCTGTTTGAACAGCAACATCTCTAGTCGCTTTAGATAATTCAGACTCCGAGTGACCGCTCCAAATTGAATCCCAAAAGACATTCTTGGGATTAGGATAATTTTTCGTATTCCTAAAGCCCGACTTTTCATGCTTGAATACAAAGCCATCGTTATCTGTTGGAGCTAGCACTACTTCATAGTTATTTTCAAAATGTAAATTTGTTTGTTCAAAAACAACAGAAAATCTAAGCTCTGGACTTATTTTTCTACCAAAATGCAAAAGGGCATTCGCCCCACTTGTTCCAACATAAGATTGCAAGTTTCCATCATAAATTTCTCTAAGGAACTTAAATACACTAATTAAATTAGATTTACCAACACCATTACCGCCAATTAGCACATTCAGTGCTCCCAGCTCAATGGTATCTTCTTTAATGGATTTATAGCCTGCAACCGAGAGGCTTTTTAATCTACGCATGACTTACATCCTTGATGGGAATCACTTTGCCAGCAACACGCAACTTACCACCTTCAACATAATTTTTTTGCACGTAATCTTCTACAATCGCCTGAAACTCTTCGGCAATTTTGTCACCTTTTAGCGTCACCGTTTTTTCGCCATCAACGAATACTGGCGCAACGGGCGTCTCACCTGTGCCAGGCAAGCTGATGCCGATATTAGCGAGTTTGGATTCGCCTGGGCCGTTGACTACGCAGCCCATCACCGCCACGCTCATGTCTTCTACCCCTGGGTAATCTTTGCGCCACACGGGCATTTTTGTGCGTAAATAGCTTTGAATTTGCATGGCGAGTTCTTGAAAATACGTGCTGGTAGTTCGCCCGCAACCTGGGCAGGCAGTGACCAACGGCGTAAATGAGCGTATGCCCATGGTTTGCAAAATTTCTTGCGCGACGATGACTTCTTTGGTGCGGCTTTCGTTGGGTTCTGGCGTGAGCGAAACGCGTATCGTGTCGCCAATACCTTCCTGAAGTAACAAAGAAAGTGCGGCGGTTGAGGCAACAATGCCTTTGCTGCCCATGCCCGCTTCGGTTAAGCCTAAATGTAGTGGGTAATCGCAACGTTTTGCCAGCTCGCGATACACTTTAACCAAATCTTGCACGTTGCTGACTTTACAAGAAATAATAATCTGATTGCGCTGCAAGCCAATATCCACGGCTTGTTGCGCACTTTCTAAAGCAGATTGAATTAAGGCTTCGCGCATCAATTCGTCGGCTGAAAGTGGATTGTCAAGCTTGCCATTATCATCCATCATTTGTGCCATTTTGGCTTGGTCTAAGCTACCCCAATTGACGCCAATACGCACACAT
>JAYTEL010000069.1:0-13788 GCA_043735225.1 Methylotenera sp.
TTTGCTATTTTTAGCTATTCAAAATAAAAAAATCTTAATGAATAAGCCGAATGAACAAGCCTTATGAATAAAGCTAATGAATAAACTTAATTCTGAAACCAGCCCTTACCTGTTGCAGCACGCAGATAATCCAGTCGAATGGTACGCGTGGGGAGAAGAGGCGTTAAAACTAGCGCGAGAGCAAGATAAGCCAATTTTGCTTTCAATCGGTTATTCGGCCTGCCATTGGTGCCATGTCATGGCGCACGAATCGTTTGAGGATGCAGAAGTGGCAGCGGTGATGAACGCGCACTTCATTAATATTAAAGTAGATCGCGAAGAGCGGCCTGATATTGACCAAATTTACCAAACCGCGCACAGTATGCTTAGCCAAAAAAGTGGTGGCTGGCCGCTAACGGTTTTTTTAACGCCAAATCAACAGCCTTATTTTACAGGCACGTATTTCCCAAAATCTGCAAAATACCAATTACCAGGTTTTGCCGATTTAATCCCGCGTGTGGCGGCTTTTTATCATGAGCGCAAAGGTGACTTGGCGGTGCAAAATGCGCAACTGGCCGACGCGCTTAAACGCACTATTCCTGCGTCGAGCAATATGTTGAGCGCATCAGAATCCACCTTAAAGTTAGCATTCACTTCACTGGAATCTAGCTTCGATTTTGAGCATGGCGGTTTTGGTAACGCCCCAAAATTTCCAAATCCTGCCAATATTACCTTGCTGCTGCATCAAGCGGCGAGTAGAAGCGACGCCTCGTCGCGAAGCGTTGGTGACAATCGCGACGAGGCGCCACTCCTACAAAAAAAAGCAGAAAGTATGGCTTTGCAAATGTTGTCTGCCATGGCCAACGGCGGTATTTACGATCAACTTGGCGGCGGATTTTGCCGTTATTCGGTAGATGAAAAATGGAACATTCCGCATTTTGAAAAAATGCTTTACGACAATGGCCAACTATTATTTTTGTATTGCGATGGCTGGCAAATCAGTCCGCTTTCAAATCAAGCTGCGCGATATAAGCAAGTTGTAGCAGAAACAATTGCATGGTTAGTGCGTGAAATGCGTGATAAAAATGGGGCGTTTTATTCTTCTCTTGATGCAGATTCTATGGTACAAGATTCTACGGGCGAAAACAGCCATGCGGAAGAAGGTGCATTTTATGTCTGGCAACCAGATGATGTTAAAAAGTTACTAACGCCAACAGAATTTACAATTGCTTCAAGCTGTTTTGGGTTTGATCGAGCCGCCAATTTTGAAAATCCGCATACAGGCTTTTTAGGCTGGCACCCTTACTTGGCGCGGCTGCCAGAGCAAGATGAAGCAGAACTTTTTAAAAGCGCCCAAGAAAAATTATTTGCCGCACGCGAAAATCGCCCACGCCCAGGCCGTGACGATAAAATATTAACCAGCTGGAACGCGCTGGCAATTAAAGGTTTGGCGCGGGCAGGTCGCGTATTTAATCGGCCAGATTGGACGGCGCTTGCACAAAATGCAGTTGATTTTATTCGCGAAAAAATGTGGGTGAATGAGCAACTTTTAGCGACTTGTAAAGATGACGGCAATGGTGACTATAAAGCCCATTTGAATGCCTATTTAGATGATTATGCTTTTTTACTAGACGCGCTAATTGAGTTGATGCAAGCCGAGTATCGCGCTATTGATTTAAGTTTTGCGGAAAATTTAGCCGAGGCTTTGCTAGAAAATTTTGAAAGTGATGACGGCGGATTTTACTTTACCAGCCACTCGCATGAAGCGCTTATTCACCGCCCAAAACAAGGCTATGACAATGCCACACCGAGTGGCAACGGTATTGCTGCGGTTGCGTTACAAAAATTGGGGCACATTTTGGGCGAGCCCCGCTATTTGCAAGCTGCTGAGCGCACCTTAAAGGCGTTTGATAAAAATTTAGGTAACAATCCTGCGGCCTGCGCCACTTTATGCCATGCCTTAAAAGAATTTTTAACGCCGCCAACGTTGGTGATTATTCGCGGCGAAGCCAGTAAAATGGCGGTTTGGCGCCATGAGATTAACAAACACTATTATCCGCATCACTTATTCTTTTGTTTAGACGATTCGGTAAAGCAAATACCACCAATGCTACACAGAAAATTCACAAAAAATGTCAACGCTTGGGTGTGCAAAGGCGTTGTTTGTGCACCAAGCGTGGATGATTTGAGCGAATTCGTAAAAACTCTATAAGGCTATTGTGCATTATTAAATTATGGGTATGATGCCAATTCATAATAATTACCATGATAAGTTTGAAATTGCGGATTTTAACGAGTATTCTAAAAGTTAGAATACACCTTCACTTAAATTCTTGGTTTAACAAGGAGATAGCTTGAAAGTTTTATTAACAATAATCGCGGCCTCAGCTTTGCTACTTGCTAGCAACGCTTACTCTGCCGATGCAAAACAATTGGCACAAAAAAGCGGTTGCTTGGCTTGCCACGCAATTGACGGGCAAAAGATTTTAGGCCCAAATTACAAAGATGTTGCCGCTAAATATAAAGGCGATAAAGGCGCAGAAGCCAAAATGATTGCAAAAGTTAAAGCGGGTGGTAGTGGTGTTTGGGGCCCTATGCCTATGCCAGCTAATAGCCCACAAGTAAAAGACGACGACATTAAATCCATCGTGCAGTGGATTTTAGCCATGTAATATTGGCTTTATTCAGTAAAGCACTAAAAATAAAGCCAGCAATAAGCTGGCTTTTTTATTAGTTAAAAAGGTTTGGTAGTGTTACTTGTTAAGTTTGCTATGTTTAAAAGAGTAAACAAAGTAAAACACAACGCCGACCATAATCCACAGTAAAAAGCGATGCCAAGTAGAAGCGGGCAAAAATGTCATTAGCGCGCCGCACGATAATATACCCAATACAGGAATTACGGGATTCCAAGGGTTTTTAAATGGGCGCGGTAAATTAGGCTGTCGAATGCGCAGCACAATGACGCCAACGCACACCATTACAAAGCTTGCCAGCGTGCCAATATTCACCGTTTCGGCCAATTCACCGAGCGGAATAAAGCCAGCAACCAAGGAAACTACTGCGCCGCACATTAAAATAATACGAGTTGGCGTTTGCCGATCTGGGTTAATGGTCGAAAAAATAGGTGAAATTAAACCATCACGACTCATGGCGAATAAAATACGCGTTAGGCCGTATAAAAGTACTAGTAACACAGTTATTAAACCCGCTAGCACGCCCGTCGCAACTAAGGTAGATGCCCAAGTGTAGCCAAGTTTGGTCAGCGCATATGCCACTGGCGATGTCGTGTTTAACTCGGTGTAGGGCACAATGCCAGTTAGCAAACCAGAAACAATAATATAAACAATGGTGCAAAACGCAAGCGAAGCCAACAAGCCAATTGGTAAATCGCGCTGTGGATTGTTACATTCTTCTGCTGCGGTAGAAACCGCATCAAAGCCAAAATAAGCAAAAAACACCAGCGACGCGCCTGCCAGCACACCAATATTTTTGCCGTTATCTAGCGTGCTAAACCAACCAAATGGCATAAACGGCTGCCAATTTGCGGTATTTAGATGACCAATTGCCAGTGCAATAAAAATAGCGATGGTGGTTAACTTGATGACGACAATAATATTATTAACGCGGGCGCTTTCTTTTACGCCTAAAATTAATAAGGCAGTCAATATCCAAATAATCGAAAATGCAGGCAGATTAATACTGCCGCCCATCATCGGTGCTTTAGTGAGCGCCTCGGGCAAGTGCATATTAAAGTTAGCAAGCGTTGTAATAAAATAACCCGACCAACCATTGGCCACCGCTGCTGCACCCACGCCGTATTCCAGCAACAATATCCAGCCCATTACCCAAGCAATAAACTCACCAAATGCCACATAGCTGTAACCATAAGCGCTACCAGATCCGCCAATAGAGGCCGCCAGCTCGGCGTAAGAAAGCGCCGCAAAGCCAGAGGCAATTCCTGCAAAAATAAATGAAAGCACAACCGCAGGGCCAGATTGCGTGGCGGCAGCCAAACCGGTTAGTACAAAAATGCCAGTACCAATGGCGCAACCTATACCTAATAGTGCCAAATCAAATGCGGTGAGGCATTTTTTGAGCCCACTACTGCCATGTGGAACGACAGATTTGGTGCGTAGCAATTGTTGTAGCATTTAGTTTTCTCCCTTTTGTTTAACTAGTTTACAACAAACCCGACATTTCAAAACTGGGGCTTGTTAATTTGCTTTAAACCCAATCTTTGTCGATTAAAAAATCCGTGTAAAGTTTGGCCTCTAAACTACCGCTTTCGGGCTTCCAATCGTAGCGCCATTTGACAATTGGCGGCATTGACATGAGAATGGATTCTGTACGACCGTTAGATTGCAAGCCGAATAGTGTGCCGCGATCGAACACCAAGTTAAACTCAACATAACGACCACGCCTGTAAGCTTGAAAGTCGCGCTCCTGCTCGCCATACGGCGTATCTTTGCGACGCTGCAAAATAGGCAAATAGGCTTGTAAAAAGCTATCGCCGACACTGCGTTGTAGTGTAAAGCTTTGCTCAAAACCCAGCTCATTGAAATCATCAAAGAAAATGCCGCCAATGCCGCGCGGCTCTTTGCGGTGTTTTAGGTAAAAATATTCATCGCAATGTTTTTTAAATTTGGGATAGTAGCTTGGGTTAAAAGCGTCTAGCGCGGATTTGTTGGTGCGATGAAAGTGCTCGCAATCTTCCTTAAAGCCGTAATAAGGCGTTAAATCCATACCGCCGCCAAACCACCAAATATCCTCATCAGCCTTTGCGGCTACAACAGCGTTGGCTGCGTCTTCAGCGGCTCGCTGTACTTGTTGTACAGTCTTCACCGCTTCATCCTTGCCGCCTTGTTTCACTCGCAAATCCTGTGAGGATATTGCATCGGCTGCCTGCATGTTCACAGTCGCTTTCGCCAAAAAAAACCGAATATTCATATGCACGGTTGGCACAAAAGGGTTACGCGGATGCAAAACTAGTGAAATACCCATCGCCTCCCATGCGCGGCCAGCGGCTTCAGGGTGGGCAATGGTGGCGGCAGGTGGCAGTTTATTGCCCAGCACGTGCGAGAAACCCACTCCAGCGCGCTCAAACACATTACCACCTTCTAACATGCAACTATTGCCACCACCGCCTTCTGGGCGTTGCCAACTGTCATGCAAAAAGGTTTTGCCATCAACTAGTTCTAACGCTTCGATAATACGGTTTTGCAAACCTTGCAAATAATCTAAAACCGCAACTGCGTTAATTTGATTTGTCACATCAACCCTTAATTGCTCGGTAGCCAATATCGGTGCGGTATTGCGCGCCATCAAATTGTATTTCGTCACATATTTTATACGCTTGTTGCTGTGCAAATTTAACTGTTTCACCAAGGGCAGTAACGCATAACACACGGCCGCCGCTAGTCAGCACTTTGCCGTCTACCAGTTTTGTGCCAGCATGAAAAACAGTCGCATCTTCTAAATTTTTAGGCAAGCCAGTAATTTCATCATTTAATCTTGGCGTATCGGGGTAGTTGTGCGAAGCCATCACCACGCCCAAAGCAGTGCGCCTATCCCATTCGGCCTCAGCCAAATCAAGTGTGCCATTTATTGCATGCTCGGCCAAAGCCACAAAATCAGACTTTAAGCGCAACATTATCGGCTGCGTTTCAGGGTCGCCCATGCGACAATTAAATTCCAAGGTTTTCAAATCACCATTGGGTGAAATCATTAAACCCGCATACAAAAATCCTGTGTACGCAATACCATCTTCTGCCATGCCTTCTACAGTTGGGCGAATCACTTCACGCATCACTTTGGCGTGGATTTCTGGCGTTACTACAGGTGCGGGTGAATAGGCGCCCATGCCGCCAGTATTAGGCCCTTGGTCGCCATTTAATAGTCGTTTATGGTCTTGGCTGGTGGCAAGCGCTAAAATATTTTTGCCATCTACCATCACTATAAAACTCGCTTCTTCACCCGTTAAAAATTCTTCAATTACCACGCGTGCACCAGCATCGCCTAGCTTGTTGTCACTTAACATGGCGTCAATTGCGCCGTGCGCTTCATCTAAATTCATGGCGACTACTACGCCTTTGCCCGCAGCCAAACCATCGGCTTTAATCACAATAGGCGCACCTTGGGCGCTCACATAATCGTGGGCTTTTTGTGCATCGGTAAAAGTGGCGTAAGCCGCCGTTGGAATGCCATGGCGTAACATAAAGGCTTTGGCGAAATCTTTACTGCTTTCTAACTGCGCCGCGGCCTTAGTTGGGCCAAAAATTTTTAAATTATTGGCACGAAATAAATCCACCACACCTTGGCTTAACGGCGCTTCTGGCCCTACAATAGTGAGGTGAATCTGCTCTTTTTGGGCAAACGCCAGCAACACATTAATATCTGTAATCGGCACATTCATCATGTCCAAATTGGTTGCTGTACCCGCATTACCAGGCGCAACATAAACGCGGCTTACCTCTTTATTTTGCGCGATTTTCCATGCCAATGCGTGCTCGCGGCCGCCACTACCGATGACTAAAATTTTCATTTTATAGATTTTTCTTGAAGCGGTTTCGTTTTAATATCTGCTGTTAAACCAATTGAGTTTTTATCGCGTTTTGGCGATTCCATTAAGCTTCGTTTAGCATCCAAAACTGCTTTAAACTGGTCATCGTAATGGTTTTCAAGCGCGTCTAATCTGTGCGATAAATCTTTATGTTCGGTAACCAGTTGCCGTAGTTTAACAAATGTACGCATAATTTCGATGTTTACGTTGATAGCCCGTTCACTCTTCAACACGCTTGAAAGCATGGCTACGCCTAGCACTGTAAAGGCATATGGTGGCGTTCTGGCGCCTCCGCGTTTAGTATCCGCTTTGTTTGAAATCACAAATTGTAATTTCAAACTTTCTAAATCACTTTTTAAACTTAAAGTCATAAATTGTGACTTCAAGTTTGCCCACTCTTCTAAGCTTTGTTGAAACATAAATTCATCTGGAAACCGAATAAGATTACGTTTTCAACTTGTATTATTACTTTTGACAATACATCATGCAAGTGTGCCAAATCAGTAGAAATTACGACGCGTTGATTGCTAATAACCTGAATTGCTGGCTTAAGATTTTGTAAGGGTTTATTAGCATTCATGCTTTAATGCCTAAAATGCCGAATGCCAGTCGTCACCATTACCAAACCATGCTCATTTGCGGCTGCTATTACTTCCTCATCTCGCATGCTACCTCCAGGGTGAATCACGCAGGCAGCGCCAGCGGCGGCAAGCGCGTCGATACCATCGCGAAAAGGGAAGAACGCGTCGGAAGCGCCAACTGAATTTTGCAAGCTTAACCCTGCATTTTGCGCTTTAATAATGGCGATTTTGGTGCTATCGATGCGGCTCATTTGGCCAGCACCTACACCTAGCGTCATACCGTTTCCACAAAACACAATGGCATTACTTTTCACATATTTTGCTACATTCCATGCAAATAGCATGTCTTGTAATTGTTGCAAGGTTGGTTGCTTCGCGCTGATAATTTTTAAATCAGATTCGGTAATTTCGTGGTTATCGGCAGTTTGAATAAGGATGCCAGAACCCACGCGTTTGATGTCTTGCGCATTGCGGCCTTGTTCGAAAGCAGAGCTTCCACCGCCATGACTTTTAAGATGGTTCAGCGCAATTTTCAACACCCGCACATTGGCTTTTGCAGCAAAAATTGCTAGCGCTTCGGTTGTAAAATCGGGCGCTATTAATACTTCTACAAATTGCTTGCTAATGGCTTCTGCCGCCACTTTATCCACCGTCACGTTAAACGCAATAATGCCGCCAAACGCGCTAGATGGATCTGTTTGAAAGGCTTTGGTATAAGACTCGAGCGCGCTGCTGCCAAGCGCAACGCCGCAAGGGTTGGCATGTTTCACAATCACGCAAGCAGCTGCTGCGCCAACTGTACTATTACTAACAGTACTATTGCTAACAGTACTATTGCTAACAGTACTGTAACTTTTAACGCAAAAGCTTTTTACTGCCTCCCAAGCTGCGTCGGCATCGGCGATATTGTTATAAGAAAGCTCTTTGCCTTGCAGTTGAAGTGCTGTGACTAGGCTGCCAGGCGCGGGGTGCAAATCGCGGTAAAACGCGGCGCTTTGGTGCGGATTTTCGCCGTAACGTAAATCTTGCAATTTTACAAAACGGCTGTTGCTTTGTGCAGGAAATTCGCCTTTTGTGCCATCATCGTTAAAGCTACTTAAATAATCGCTAATTGCGCCGTCGTAATTGCTGATGCGATTAAATGCAGCGACTGAAAGCTTAAATTTAGTTGCCTTGGAAACCGCATGGTTGTTGGCTTGCAGCTCGGTTATAAAAGCCTCATATTGATTAGCATCTGTTAAAACTGCCACATGCTGCCAGTTTTTGGCGGCACTTCGCACCATCGCTGGGCCGCCAATATCAATATTTTCAATTGCATCTTCTAACGTGCAGTTTGGCTTGGCAACTGTTTCCTCAAACGGGTATAAATTCACCACTAACAAGTCAATATTTGGGATGTGATGTTCTTGCATGGTCGCAACGTGTTCAGGCAAATCTCGTCTGCCAAGTAATCCGCCATGTACTTTTGGGTGCAACGTTTTCACGCGGCCGTCTAACATCTCAGGAAAGTTCGTGTAATCGCCCACTTCTGTCACCGCGATATGGTTTTCGCGTAACAATTTAGCCGTGCCGCCTGTGGATAATATCTCGATATTCAGTTTAGTTAATGCGCTTGCAAGTTCGAGTATGCCAGTTTTATCGGATACGCTGATGAGTGCTCTTTTAATAACGGCCATTTAAAACTCTTATAGGATAATTGAAGGATGAAATTAAAGTGATGTTGGCTTAATTTAAGCCGTATTCGGCCATTTTTTTGCGTAGCGTATTGCGATTTAGACCGAGTATTTCTGCCGCTTTGCTTTGGTTGCCACCCACTTTATTGAGTATAAATTCCAGCATGGGCTTTTCTACACAGCCTAACAACATATCGTAAATAGCGTGCGGCGGCTGGCCGTCTAAATGGGTAAAATAATCTTCTAGCGATTCATTTACCGCAACCGATAATTTGCAAGAATTGGTCATTAAGCAGCTAATTCTTCCCGTAGTAACTCAGGCTCGGACTCTAAATAAACCAAACGCTCATTTTTGGTTTTAAGCTCGGCAAAAAAGGTATTAATCGCCGCTTGCTGCAAGTCAATCGTGTCCAAAGTATTCATATTGTGCCTAAAACTGGCGCTGCCAGCCAAGCCTTTGGTGTACCAAGAAATATGCTTACGCGCCACGCGCATGCCCGCAACTTCACCATAAAAACTATATAAATCATTGATATGCGCTAGCATCACGGTGTGAATTTCTGCTACCGTTGGCGGCAAACAATGCGTACCAGTTTTTAAAAAGTGTTCAATCTCGCGAAAAATCCACGGCCGGCCTTGCGCGGCGCGGCCAATCATCACCGCATCTGCGCCAGTGTAATCCAACACAAACTTGGCTTTTTCGGGTGTCGTGATGTCGCCATTGGCAATCAGCGGAATGTTAATCGCTTGCTTAACCGCTGCAATCGTATCGTATTCAGCGTCGCCCATGTACAGGCACGCACGGGTGCGACCATGCATGGCCAAGGCTTGTACGCCTGCATCTTCAGCCATTTTGGCAATTTGCACGGCGTTACGATTATTTTTATCCCAACCGGTGCGAATTTTTAGTGTCACAGGCACGTTCACCGCGCCAACAACTGCTTTGAGTATTTGCGAAACTAGCGGCTCGTCTTTTAATAGCGCGCTGCCCGCCATTACATTGCAGATTTTTTTGGCTGGGCAGCCCATGTTAATGTCGATAATCTGCGCACCGTTATCCACGTTATAACGCGCCGCTTCAGCCATCATTTGCGGGTCAGAACCTGCAATTTGCACAGAAATTGGGTCCACTTCGCCCTCGTGATTGGCGCGGCGGCGGGTTTTTTCGCTGCCGTAAAGTAGGCTGTTTGAAGTCACCATTTCAGAAACCGCTAAGCCCGCGCCCAACTTTTTGCAAAGCTGGCGAAAAGGCCTATCTGTTACGCCCGCCATGGGGGCGACGATTAGGTTGTTTTTTAAAATGTGATTGCCAATTTGCATGCTTAATGTTTAAAAAGTTAGTCTTTTGTTGCAGAAAGTTGCTTATTTTATACGCAATTGACACGACTTAATAGTATAAATTGTTTAATTTTTGCACAAAATAATAAAGTTTTTGTTAGTTTAAGGCTCAGAGCTTAGGGCATAGTCGCGCGCTCTAAGTTGCTTAACCAAGTAATGGCATGCGCTTGCGTTTCACCACACATTTCTAAATTTGGCTGCAAGCCACCGCAAAAAGCAGGGCGCTGCGGCTTACCAAATAGTGCGCATTTAAAATCATCTAACAATTGAATACAACGCACGCCAGCTGGCTTGCCATGTGGCATATCTGGGATAGAGCTATTGATGGACGGCGCAATGCAGCAAGCGCCGCAATTTGGTCTGCAATCCATGTTTAAAATAATCTTTTAATAAGCATAAATTTCTATTTTATTTGTACGCACTTATTTAAACAAGCCGCAAACCGCCTAGATACTGGGCTGCAAGGCATCATCTTTTTCTCGAGAGTTTTTTACTATTTTTAGATTATATTTAGATTATATTTAGATTAAATATAGACTATATTTTTACGTAATGTTTACTGTGTTTTTTTAAATCCTACTACAAATGTAAAACTTTTGGCTCGAAATGACAATTTAACGCATTTTTTGCCGTCATTGTGAGGGGAAAATCGATGAAGCAATTCAGTCTTATAATTCAATCATTCAGGTTCGCGCCAAGCAAAACCTACATCAGTTACACCTGCTTTTAAAGCAAGAATTGCTTGCAAAACATTATTTGGCTTGCCTTTTGCGCCCAGTTCTACGTGGCGATTAGGCTTTAATTTGGGCAAGCTGAATACTTTTACATCAAACTGCGTAATTACTGCGTTCATTAAATCAATCAACTGGCTTTCAATGCCGTCAACCACAATAATCGATTGCTCTAAATGCTCGGTTTGGTGAAACAGGTGGCTGTAATGCGTATCCAACACCCACTCCATCATCGGCCATGCCATGCTGGGAAAGCCTGGCAAAAAATAATGATAATGCTGTTGGTTAAGTAAACCCGCTGAGAAACCCGCTACACGATTAATTGGGTTAGGGATTATGTCAGCACCTTGCGGAAAATCTGCCATTATCACGCGCTTTGGGTAAGCGTCTGCGCCAAACTGCGCCTGAATTTCCGCCAATGCAAGCGGGTGGCGCATAATTGGCACATCCAGCGCATCAGCCGCGGCTTGGCGCGTGTAATCATCTGGCGTAGCGCCAATGCCGCCGAAAGAAAATACAATATCGCCGCTTTTTTCAGATTGTGCAAAACTGCGCTTAAAACTAGCCACCATGCGCGCTGGGTCATCACCCAAATACTCCGCCCAGCCAAGTTGCAAGCCACGTTCTTTAAGTATGCTGATGGCTTGCGTTAAGTGTTTGTCCTCACGCTTGCCAGAGAGAATTTCATCGCCAATGATGTAGATGCCGAAAGTTTGCATGGTTTTACTTTAAATGGTCTTACTTTGGTTGTTGCAATTGGATTAAAAGTTCTGACATAGCCGTTTGAATAATACTTCTAAGCATGCGCTATGCTTGCATTAACGCAGTTACCTGCACTAGCTCGCTATATTGCGCCAGTACGTTATCGCTAGTAAGCAAGTAAGCGGGCAGGCTTAAGGCTTGGGCGATTAGTAATCTGTCAAACGGGTCGCGGTGATGCCATGTCATATTGGCCACAGCAAAGGTGTGCGGTGCTTGCACTGCTAGCTCGCTAAAGCCTGTTTCAATGGCAAGGCGGTGAATATCTTGCGGCAAGAAATCAAAGTTAGATTTATTTAAGCTGCTTTTGATCGCAGTTTCCCAAATGCTGGCCGCGCTAAAATAAACGGTATTTTCTGCATCGCTTAATTGCGTTTGTATGTCTGCATCTAAGCGCTCTGGCGCAATCAGCGCGCAAAGCAGTATGTTGGTATCAAGCAGAATGGTACGTTGTGTCATGCCAATTATTCTGCTTCAAACATGGCTTGTATTTCGTCTGTGTGCAAGGTGTCAAAACTGGTGGGCAGACTGTAAATAGCTTTACCTAAGCCAAGGGCGCGTGTTTTTTTAACGGCTTCTAAAGGCATTAGTCGCGCTACAGGCCTACCAGCGCGGGCAATAATAATGCTCTCGCCTTGCGTGGCTTGATCTATAAAACGTGAAAGTTGCGTTTTAGCTTCGTGAATATTAACGGTTTGCATGATGATTTCCTGTGCGGATTTAACTTAGCTAAGTTTAGTCCAGTTGGAGTGGTGTGTCAATATCAAGACCAAGTTAAAGCGCTCTCTTAATTGCTTTACCAACCTAGCTCATCAATTATTAAGATTTTGCTGCTTAAGTTTCGTATAATTTTAGAAAACCGCATCGTGGTCACCCACATTCACAGGAATAATTTCTTCGTTTTGAATTAGAAGTTCCAACGTAATACGATAAGAAATATTGATTGAAACAGAATGTAAGCTAGCTAATTTGCCGCTAAGGGCATGCAGACGCAACGATGGATGATGCGGATTAGCCTCTAATAATTGTAAAGTTTTTAAGTATTGCGATCGCAATTCAGGGTGGCGCTTTAAAAAGCGCGCCGCACGTTTGGTGTATTGCTCGGTAAAAACTAGTTTAAAAGCCATAGGGAAATGATGCAAATAATGACAGTTACTTACTTGTTTATGGCATCTATGCGCGCTAAATGAGCCTCGGGCGACTCTTTTACAAACTGACCATTAACTATATTGGCGCGGGTTTCAGCCAAGGCCGCTTCAAGCTCACACTCACGTAAATAATGATAATGCGCTAAATCCATTACCACATATTTATCTTTACCACGCACAGAAACAATCACCTCTGGCTGGTTAGCGAGTGAGGCCTCAATAGCGGCAATGCCTTTAGTTTTTAAATCGTTAGCGGTTAATTGTTGCATTATTCATATCCTTAACAATACGTTAAATCGTATTATATATCACATTATAAAAAATGTGATAAGGTGTATATTTGAAAAAACTTATTTACCACTTACGTCATTCTCGCATACGACTTTGCATGTGCTTAAGCACTTAGCAAATCGGAGTGACTGTGGTGCGAATGCGGGAATCCATTTTCGATTTCAGACATCAATCGCCTCGCGTTCAATATAAGGGCGTAGTTCTGCGCGTAAAGCTTTTTCAGTCACTAAATCCACAGAGCAACCAAGTAAATCTTCTAAATAAAACTGCACGCCAAAGAAGCGTTGCGATGTAGCCGCGCCATCAAAGCTAACTAAAATATCAACATCGCTATTGGTTGTTGCGGCATTGCGGGCTGTAGAGCCGAACAAAGCCAAACGCGTGACGCCAAAACGCTGCGTAAGCAATGCTTTGTTGTTGCTAAGCGCTTGAATGGTTTGTTGTTTGTTCATGTGTGGTAATTTAGCAAAAAATCAGTTTTGATGCTTGCCAGAGAACTTCATCGCCGATGATGTAGATGCTAAAGTTTTTCATAAGTGATTAAATATAAAAAATGTTAAAACAAACTAATTTTGAGTTAGAAACGGTCTATTTTTCTTAAACTTAGCATCTGCCTACAGCCTTTAGCGTAATTGCTACAACCCCAAAACTCGCCTTTTTTACCACTGCGTTTTATCATTTTAATATCACATTTAGAGCATGTGGGCGTTTTATAATCACCTGCTGTGG
>JAYTEL010000070.1:0-11801 GCA_043735225.1 Methylotenera sp.
GTATTTGAGCCAACCAAGCCCGCTAATATTAAAGCGGTTGATAATGGTTTGTTTTTCATGATTCAGCCTTTCGTTACGCATGTTGTATTGAAGAATGCGTGCACTTTAGCAAGGCTTTTAAATAATTAAAAATACTTTTTAACTATATTGTTATACTTTTTAGTTATATTAAAGCCTGTCTAATAGACTTGATACAAACAAAATGATGCTGACTTACATCCAATAAAAAAATCACTTTTGATTGTGTCTTGTGATTGTGTATTGGGTACATAAGACTTAAAATCAAAGCATGCAAGTAAACTCAATTCCACTCACAAATCTACCAGCAAAATTAGTTGACCAATTCGGCCGTACGGTCGATTATATTCGCCTGTCTATTACCGACCGCTGCGATTTTAGGTGCGTGTATTGCATGAGTGAGGACATGACTTTTTTGCCGCGCGACGAGGTTTTGAGCTTAGAGGAATGCGCGCGGCTGGTAAGAGTATTTGTCAGTTTAGGCGTAACTAAAGTGCGCATTACTGGCGGCGAGCCACTGGTGCGCAAAAATGCGCTGTGGTTATTTGACGAAGTTGGCAAGCTGCAAGGTTTAAAAGAGTTAGTGCTTACTACCAACGGCAGCCAATTAGAAAGCCAAGCCGTTGCGCTTAAAAAGGCTGGGGTAAAACGCATCAATATTTCTATCGATAGTTTAAAGCCAGAGAACTTCAAAAAAATCACCCGCACAGGCAGTTTAAACAAAGTATTGGCAGGCCTGCAAGCCAGCATTGACGCGGGGTTTGAAGGCATTAAAATAAACACCGTTTTAATGCGCGGCAGCAACGATGATGAAGCAATTGATTTAGTACAGTTTGCTATCAATAAAAAAATCGACATTAGCTTTATAGAAGAAATGCCGTTGGGCCTGGTTGACCATGCGCGTGAAAGTACGTTTGTAAGCAACATTGCAACGCTAAAAGTACTGCAAAGTCACTTTAATAATAAAGACATGTCGCTAATGCCCAGCAACGAGACTACAGGCGGGCCAGCGCGTTATTGGCGCGTTGCTAATTCTGACGGTACTTCTCACACCAAAATCGGCTTTATTTCACCGCACAGCCACAACTTTTGCGAAAGCTGCAACCGCGTACGCATCACCTGCAAAGGCGAGCTTTACTTGTGCTTAGGGCAAGAAGACAAAGTGGATTTAATGCCATTATTGCGCAAATACCCAAATGATGACGAGCCAATCATTGCCGCAATTTTAAACAGCATGGCAATTAAACCCAAAGGCCACGATTTTGATTTACGCCGCGCACAGCCAGCAGTGGTGCGCTTTATGTCGCATACGGGTGGATAGTTGCCAATCTCAGCCATCATCCTCTCAGGCGGTCGCGCGACGCGCATGAATGGTGTGGATAAAGGTTTGGTGCTTTTACAAAATAAACCGCTGATTGCGCATGTGATCACGCAACTAGCGCCTCAAGTAGATGAAATTTTTATCAACGCGAATCGTGAAATTGATCAATACGAAGTGTTTGATTTGCCAGTTTTGCAGGATGAAAATGCAGAGTTTACAAAAAATTATATAGGCCCGCTTGCCGGTTTTTGTATGGGTTTGCAGCATGCCAAGCATGCATATGTGTTAACCGTGCCGTGTGATTCGCCTTTATTGCCGCTTGATTTAGCACAAAGGCTTTACAATAACATGGCTGCAAACCGCATGGATATTGCCGTTGCGAGCAGTGCTGGCAACACGCACCCTGTGTTTTGCCTAATGAAAAAAAGTGTGCTGCCTAGTTTGTTGGCATATATTGAAAGTGGGGAGCGCAAGGTGATGACTTGGCAAAAAAGCCAACACTATACTGAGGTAGATTTTAGCGATTGTGATGAAGCTTTTACTAATTTGAATACGTTTGAGGATTTGGCGGCGTTGGAATTAAAGCTAAACCAAACCTAATATCCACCGTCATGATGAGCTAAGCGAAGAATCCAGTTTTTAAGTAACAGTACATGGATTCTTCGCTTCGCTAATAATGACGGTTTAACATAGTGAACATATAAATGAGCTCACGAATGACCAATAAAACCACACTTTCAAAACTTGCAACCGACCCCAGCTGCATGGACGATTATGATCCAAACGCGATGTCAGTTTCCGAAGCTCGTCAATTTATAAAGCAGTTTTTAATGCCAGTTGTTAAGACGGAAAAAGTCGCGACTATGCAATCTTTAGGCCGCGTGTTGGCGACGGATATTATTTCGCCCAGCAACGTACCAAACCACAATAATAGCGCAATGGATGGCTATGCGTTTAAACATTCAACAGGCATAAAAGTAGCTAAAATAATCGGCACGGCCTTTGCTGGCAAGGCTTTTGCGGGCGTTGTTAATGTCAGCGAATGTATAAAAATTATGACTGGCGCAGTGATTCCTGCGGGGGCTGACACCGTGGTGATGCAAGAACGTATTGCGATTAAAAGCAATTGTATTACGCTACTTGAGGTGCCTGTGAAAGGCGCCAATGTGCGCTTAGCTGGCGAGGATCTGAAAATAGGCCAAACGGTTTTGGCAAAAGGTCATACGCTAAAGCCAGCCGATTTAGGATTAATTGCATCGCTAGGAATTGGCGAAGTTAGTGTGTTTTGCAAGCTTAAAGTAGCATTTTTTAGTACAGGTGATGAATTGGTGAGTGTAGGACAAAATCTTGCAGAAGGCCAAATTTATGATAGCAACCGCTACACTATATTCGGCATGCTTAGCAGGCTGGGTGTAGAGATAAGCGATTGTGGCGTGGTGCCAGATCAGCCAGATTTGCTAGAAAAAACCTTGCTAAAAGCTGCCAGCGAAAACGATTGTGTCATCACTAGCGGCGGCGTTTCGGTAGGTGAGGCTGATTATATGAAAGCGCTGCTAACCAAGCATGGCCAAGTGTTATTTTGGAAAATCAATATGAAACCTGGGCGGCCACTTGCTTATGGCAAAGTTGGTTTGCATGAAAAAACGGCGCATTACTTTGGATTACCAGGCAACCCAGTTTCTGCCATGGTGACATTTTACCAATTCGTCCGCGAGGCGCTTATCTGTTTAGCGGGAAGCAGGGCTAAACCGCTGCCCATGTTTCAGGTCGAGTGTACAGAAGCGATTAAAAAAGCCACAGGCCGCACCGAGTTTCAGCGTGGTATTTTGTTTGAAGATGCAGGCAGTTGGAAAGTAAAGCCTTTACTAAATCAAGGCTCTGGCGTGCTTAGCAGCATGAGCGCGGCCAATTGTTTTATTGTGTTGGATGATACTGTTGGCAATTGTGATGTAGGCAAAATGGTCAACGTGCAATTGTTAGAAGGCATAATTTAACTTGCGATTATTATAATACTAACTTAATTGATGTGTCGTGCGATTTTCCTGCAAGAAATCAGCTTAGTTTATAGTACAATCAATGGCTTAGCTTAATTTTCGCACTCATAAAGTTTGTTTTGAATACCACTTTAAAAATTACTCCTACCAATGAAAAAGTACTCATTTGGGCTATTATTAGCTCAATTATTCTGCATATTTTATTTTTTGTGTTGGTGCCAAATATTAAATTTGACGCGATAAAAAAAATGCCAGATGTGCTTAAAGTTGTGATTATTCAGCCAAAGAAAACTCTGCCCACATTAGCCCCAGAGCCGTTGAAACCTGAAGTTGCTAAACCTATTGAAAAAATAAAATCTGAGCTAAAGACAGAGCCTGTTAAACCCAAGCCAATAAAGCCCAATCCAATTAAATCAGCGTTAAAAGATTTGCCACAACTACTGCCTGAAACCTCTCAGATGAGTAAATCGCAGCCTGCACCATTAGAGCCGCTGGCAACACCAACCGTCATTACGGCTGCACCAAAAACTGAATCTCCGCCTACCTTTATTGCGCCGCCGCCCGAGCCGTCTAGAGAAAAACCTGACAATGACGACGCATTTAACGCAGCTAAAGGCAGTTATCGCAGCAGCGTACAAAGGGAAATTCAGCGCAATTTGCGTTACCCAAAAATAGCGCAAAAACGTCATATAAGTGGCGTGGCTAAAGTGGAAATTGTACTGAATTCCGATGGTAATATAAGTGCGGTAAACCTTGTGAGCAGCTCTGGTAACGATTCACTAGACGCAGAAGCAGTGGAAGTGATTAATCGATCTAGCCTGCAGCAATACATGAATGCATTGCTAAAAGGTAAAATTGACCGCATTATCATCCCAGTTAGCTTTGCACTACCAGACGAATAAAATTGGCTGAACCAGTCCTAGTTTTACACCAATCAACCAAACGCGTTCTTTCTTGTCAGATTGCTACAACTCAACTAATTTGCGCATCTATGCAATTTAAGCTTGCCCAAATTGTAAATTTTGACAACAATAGGAATCATATCTATATAACTAAAACCGTATATTTAAAACCGTATAACTAAAACAGTATGACTAAAACCGTAACACTAAAACCGTGATAACTATGACCATGATCAATTCTGCTGTGACCGATTTTGAATTGCCCACAACGGGCGGCAAAACCTTTCAACTTTCTCAATATGCTGGCAAATCGCTGGTTATTTACTTTTACCCTAAAGACAATACGCCAGGTTGCACCACGCAAGGCATGCAGTTTCGTGATCATTATGCTGATTTTAAAGCGCATAATTGCGAGGTTTTTGGCGTTTCGCGTGATAGTTTAAAATCACACGAAAGTTTTAAAGCTAAATTTAGTTTTCCGTTTGAATTATTAGCCGATACTGAAGAATTGGCTTGCGGTATTTTTGGGGTGATGAAAATGAAAAACATGTACGGCAAACAAGTGCGCGGCGTTGAACGCAGCACCTTTATTATCGATAAAAACGGCATGTTAGTGCGTGAATGGCGCGGCGTTAAAGTAGATGGGCATGTTTCAGAAGTGCTAGATTTTATTAAAACTGTATAAATAAAAGGCTGTGTAACCAAAATTATGGCAAAAAAATTGGCAACTAACTCAAACAATCAACCCAAGTTATTTGTACTTGATACCAATGTACTGATGCATGACCCTTCAAGTTTATTTCGGTTCGAAGAGCACGATATTTACTTGCCAATGGTAACGCTTGAAGAGCTAGATAACAACAAAAAAGGCTTAACTGAAGTTGCCCGCAACGCGCGTCAAGCCAGCCGCTATTTAGAAGAAATTGTTGGCACCGATTTAACCAATTTAGAACTTGGTTGCCCACTAGCAATTAATGGCAATAAGCACTTGGCTGGCCGATTATTTTTACAAACCAATGAAGTCAATATTGAGCTGCCAGGGTTAGCAGGCAGTAAGGCCGATAATCAAATTATTAGTGTGGTGATTGCGCAGCAAAAGGCGCAAGTTAATCGCCAAGTTATTTTAGTCAGTAAAGACATCAACATCCGCATTAAAGCCCGTGCCATGGGCGTAATGGCGCAAGATTATTTTAACGATAAAGTACTTGAAGATACCGATTTACTATATAGCGGCATGAAAGAGCTGCCGCAAGATTTTTGGGAAAAACACAGCAAGGCCATGGAATCGTGGCAAGAGGCAGGCCGCATGTTTTATCGCATAACCGGCCCGTTGGTTAAAACTTTTCTCATTAATGAATTTGTGTTTTATGAGTTTGATAAACCGTTTCACGCCATTGTAAAAAGCATTAGCGACAACACAGCAGTGCTAGAAATTGTGCAAGATCACGCCAACCCCAAACACAATGTTTGGGGCATTACGGCGCGTAATCGCGAGCAAAATTACGCGCTTAATTTGTTGATGGACCCTGATATTGATTTTGTGACGCTTTTAGGCCAAGCGGGTACTGGTAAAACATTGCTCACGTTGGCGGCGGCATTAACGCTAACTTTAGACAAAAAAATCTATTCTGAAATTATTATGACGCGCGTGACCGTGCCTGTTGGCGAAGATATTGGCTTTTTACCAGGTACCGAAGAAGAAAAAATGGCGCCGTGGATGGGCGCGCTGGAAGATAACCTAGACGTGCTAAACAAAACGGATGAAGACGCAGGCGAGTGGGGACGCGCCGCGACGCAAGATTTAATCCGAACTCGCATCAAAGTAAAATCACTCAACTTTATGCGTGGGCGCACATTTTTGCATAAATTTTTGATTATTGACGAAGCACAAAACTTAACGCCCAAACAAATGAAAACGCTGATAACCCGCGCTGGGCCTGGTACTAAGGTGGTTTGTTTAGGCAATATTGCACAAATTGACACACCATATTTAACTGAAGGTAGCTCTGGCCTAACCTACGTTGTCGACCGATTTAAAGGTTGGGCGCACAACGGCCATATTACGTTAGTACGCGGAGAGCGCTCACGGTTAGCTGATTTTGCGGCAGAAGCACTGTAAAAATTTGTGTAAAAGTAAATGAAAAAAGGTTTTTACACCCTTCTTGTTGCACAATTTTTTTCTGCATTAGCAGATAATGCGTTGTTGTTTGCTGCCATCGCGTTACTTGCAGAATTAAATTCTCCTGAATGGCACACCCCTCTTTTGCAGCAGTTTTTCGTTATTTCTTATATTTTACTTGCGCCTTTTGTCGGCTCTATTGCAGATGCTTTTCCAAAAGGTAGTGTCATGTTTTTCTCTAACTTGGTCAAAGTATTAGGCTGCTTAGCCATGATATTTGGTATTGCACCTCTGTATGCCTACGGCATTGTTGGCATAGGCGCTGCTGCGTATTCTCCTGCAAAATACGGCATACTGACAGAAATGCTACCTAGTCGTTTACTAGTAAAAGCCAACGCTTGGATGGAAGGCTCTACAGTTACAGCTATTATTGCAGGCGCAATTATTGGCGGTAAATTGGCAAGTGATGACCCACATTTTGCTTTAATTTTTATTACATTTTTATATATCGTGGCGGCTTTATTTAATTATTTTATTCCAAAACTTCCCATCGAAATAAAATTAGAAAGTAAAAGCGCTTTTTATATGCTAAAAGATTTTTGGCATGCATTTGTTACTCTTTGGAAAGACCCTTTAGGGCAAGTTTCACTGGCCGTTACCACGCTTTTTTGGGGTGCCGGCGCCACACTGCGCTTAGTCGTACTTGCATGGGCGTCACTCGCTTTAAAATTTAATATTGAACAATCAACGCAACTAATTGCTACTGTGGCCATTGGCATAGCGGTAGGCTCGGTGGTTGCGTCAAAGTTTATCAAATTGGAAGAGTCGACCAAAGTGTTACCCGCAGGCATTATTATGGGATTTTTTGTAATTTTAATGGTATTTGCCAATGATTGGCGCATGGCTGCTTTGTTACTATTTTTTATTGGCGCATTAAGTGGTTTT
Source organism: Methylotenera sp. (assembly GCA_043735225.1). Lineage (GTDB taxonomy): Bacteria > Pseudomonadota > Gammaproteobacteria > Burkholderiales > Methylophilaceae > Methylotenera_A. The sequence continues at coordinate 7,300 of JAYTEL010000070.1, forward strand.
TTTGTTGTACCACTTAATGCGTTGTTGCAGCACCGCGGACATCACTTAATTGGTGCGGGGCATTCTATTGCGGTTCAAAATTTTAACGAGCATATTGGTATTTTGATTATGCTGGGATTTTATTTATTGATGGTGAAGGCTAATGTAGCCATTAATGCGATTATTATCGCGTTTGGGGTTTTTATCATACTTAGTATGAGCATTATTAACAGGCTTTACCGCACTAAAGCTGTTATTAGCCCAGCAAACCTTTAATGCAGCTTCACATGTGCTTCTGTGCCGCGTGAGATCCAGCGCGCAATGGTTTGCAGCGCAACCGCTATTACGCCGTGCAATGATACAAGATGCATCTTGTAAAGCGAGCGATACATAACGCGCGCAAACAAGCCTTCAATGTACATGCTACCGCCAGAAATAGCGCCCATCAAACTGCCTACAGTTGAATAACGGCCAAGATTAACCAATGAGCCATAATCGCGGTATTGATACTCAGCAAAATTAGTTTTACCTGCCACGCGCTTTTTCATCGTGCCAACTAAGGTAGATGCTTGCTGATGCGCGGCTTGCGCGCGCGGTGGCACATTGCCATCATGCCCAAGCCATGGGCAAGCTGCGCAATCGCCAAACGCAAAAATATTTTCGTCAAGCGTAGTTTGCATGGTTTGTTTCACCACCAACTGATTGATGCGATTAGATTCTAATCCATCTAAATCTTTCAAAAAGTCTGGTGCTTTAATGCCTGCCGCCCACACAACTAATGCTGATGGAATAAAGCGGCCACTATGGGTTAATACGCCTTTTTCTGCCACTTCTGTCACGCGCTCGCCGGCGTAAACATGCACGCGCAGCTTTCTAAGCTCTAAATCAACCGCCATTGATAACTTGTGCGGCAAAGCAGGCAATACGCGGTCGCTAGCCTCAATAATTGAAATTTTAATATCGCGATCAGGATCAATTTTATCTAGCCCGTACGCCGTTAATTCACGCGTTGTATTGTGTAATTCTGCTGCCAATTCAACGCCAGTGGCGCCCGCGCCAACAATTACCACGTCTAACTGGCCAGCTTGTAAAAGCGCAGTTTGTGTTTGCGCTCGCACCATGGCGTTATGCAAACGACGGTGAAATTTCTCGGCTTGCTCTTGTGTATCAATCGCAATCGAATGCTCACGCGCGCCTTTAATGCCAAAATCGTTTGTGGTGCTACCAATGGCAATCACCAGCGTGTCGTATTTAAACGTGCGGCGCTGAATCACTTCTATGCCATCTTCATCAAAATATGGCGCGATGGTTACCTCTTTATAGGCGCGGTTTAAACCATCCATACGGCCAAGTCTAAAGCTAAAGTGATGCCAATGTGCTTGCGCTAAATAGTCTAATTCATGCTTGTCAGGGTTCATACTACCAGCGGCAATTTCGTGCAGTAGCGGCTTCCAAACGTGAGTTCGCGTGCTGTCGATTAATGTAATCATTGCTTTTTTGCTTTTGCCCAAACTATCGCCCAAGCTTGTAGCAAGCTCTAAACCACCTGCACCGCCGCCCACAATAATAATATGATGCATCTTATTTTCTGTAGTATTTTCCAAAATTACCTTTTTTAACTATTTACTGTAATCAATTTAACTTTTAAAATTCATCTTATAACAAAATAACTCAATATTTCGCTTTTCTTAACCTTTTGCACCAAATAAAAACGCGCCTGCTGAAATCAGCAAGCGCGCAATTTTTTCACTGACAATTATTCGTTTCCAGTAATACCATCACCTTTAGTACGAATCCAAGCAATTACTTTAAGCAACTCGTCGGGCGTAAGGCCGTTAGATGCATCGGTAAGATCCATCAACCCTTTACCTTTTGCACCCATACCACCATTAGTGCCGCGCCATACTGTTTCAAACATACCTTTATTGGTGGCATTTTTAGGATATTTAAAGGTTGGGCCAACCAAACCAGGGCCTACTTGACCTTTGGCTTCTGGGCCATGGCATTGTGTGCAAGAATACATACCAAATACTTTATGGCCCGCTGCAATCGCTTCGGCATTACCAATATAAGGATTTTTGCCAGTGGCTAAAAATTCTTTTGCGCCTGGCGTATCGAACAAAGCAGCATCAATAATTAGCGGTTTGTCATCTTGCGTGCTTATAAAAGTAATCGCAGGGCCTGCTGCTGGTGTTTTTGGATCAGTCGCGGTTGTTTTAGTACTGTTTCCAACCGTCGGTGCGGCTGAAGATGTTGCGCTGGGTTTATTGCAAGCTATTAATGAAGACAGCATTATGACCAAAATTAAACTTAATTTAAATTGCTTCATTATTTATCTCCAAAAACTAAACTTTTAATAAAAAAACGGCAACTGTAATTATACAGCAGCCGTTTGTTTTTTTGCTATTTTAGGCTAAAGCTTTATTTTAACCAGGTTTTTTCGCCATCACCGCGATATTGTGTGCGTATATAAGCAATTGCTTTTAAAAGCTCATCATTAGTTAAACCATCACCTACATGACCTTCTAAGTTTTGATTCCACATAGACATGACTCCACCTGACGTACCAGGAGTACCTGCTGATACGGATTCAAACATGCCTTTGTCAGTTGCATTTTTTGCATAAACCCATTTAGTGTCATAAGCGCCTGTTCCGCCATTTTTAACTAACGAAGGTGCCATCAAACCACCTAAATTACCGCCGTGGCAACCAGTACAACCATTCAATGATAAAACTTTTTTACCAGCTTTAGCAGCTTCTGGATCTGCAGCATATTTTGCTGTATACGGATTTTTACAAGTTTCTAAAAATGTTTTCGCATCGGCTGAGTCTTTATCAGATGCTTTAATTTTTAATGGACTGTTGTCTTTTGTAGAGACAAAATCACAAGCTGCATTTGCTTGTATTGAAAGTGTAAGACCTAATGTCAACATAGAAACGACTAAAGTTGACTTAATTGATTTATTGCCAAACATGCTATCTCCTAATCTTAATTTTACAATGTGAGCAACGTCTGTTCTACTACTAGTGTTAACTAGCAAAACCCGACCGTATGCTCATTTAACGAATATATTTCTACTTGGTTGACACTAATCTGTCACAAAATAAAAACATTATTCTACTCGGATTTTGGCACTATTGCAGCACGCGTTGCATCAGATTTTTCGTGCGCCAATTTTACAATACTATCATCCGCAACTGTTGGTACATGTGGCACACCATAGTCATCTAAAATCTTGTTGATTTTATCTTGGTTACGGTCAATCGCAGCATTAATCATTTCCATGCGCTCTTTGTCTTTTTTACGCACACCCATCGAAATGTTCCAAAATTGTTTGCCTTTTGCTTTTTGAATACGATCAATATTTTCGTATTCAGGAATCAACCTTACTTCCATTGGTACTTTATTATTCTTGGCAAAGTAACCACCTATCGGACCCCAAGCAATTGCTATATCAATTTGTTTACTTGCCAAGTCATCAATCAAATAGCTTGGCGGAAGGTTTAAATCACGCTGTTGACGATAAGGGCGTGCATTGCCTATTAAATCGTGGTCGTCCATTGGAATAGTTGCTGGGCTTTGCCCCACAACACCAATAAACCCTTTTTTCAAATCTGGAGAATCCCAATTTGTGATGTTGTAATTGCTGTCTTTACGCCATACATATACATTACCAGAACGATAATATGGCTTGGTTGTGCGTAATGCATCGTTGTCTTGCACTGTGCCCATTACTACATCACAGCGTTTGGCATTTAAAGTGTTGCGAATAAAGCCCATGCGATCATACCAAAATTGATAGGTAAGCTTTTTACCTAAATCTTTCGCAATAACCTCTGCAATTTTATTCTCGAAACCTTCTTGTTTTGAGTTGGAAAAAGGCATTAAATCTTGATCAGCGCACACTCTAAATTCAGTACCGTCGTCCACACGTTGACCTTCACCACCTCGACCAGAATTTAGGTCTAAGCCTACTGTGTCTTCAGCAAAACCAACATTAGCTGACGCGGCTAATATTGCAGCCAAACTTAACTGCTTTACCTGTTTCAACATTATTATTTCCTTATTTAAAAGCGATTAATTTTATCGCGTCACTGCATGAGAGTATGGCTAAAAATAAAAGTTCTGTCTCATTAAATTACGTGTTAATCCAATTACTTATCAATTACTAAACTATAGCATTGTAACTAATTTTTACATTTTAATTTCGCTTTTCAGTATACCAATCAGGCTTTAACTTGACTTATGCAATTAACGATTAATGATGCAATTGGATGACTAAAGCTTTGTAGATGTAATTGTTTATTCAAACATCAAATTTAAACCCACAAAACAAAACACCCTGCCGAGGCAGGGTGTTTTGATTACAAATTAACTAACTGTATATGACTAATATTCTTTCGAATTATAGTGCAAATACTGACAATGCACCGCCGCCAGGAGCAGCGTTGTATTTAGTTAGTTCAGCATAACCACCAGCAGCACCTAAAGCGTCTGTTGGGTTAGTCATACCTAAGTTCA
>JAYTEL010000071.1:0-2641 GCA_043735225.1 Methylotenera sp.
CTAAACGTTGTACCAGCAATTTTAAAAAAGCGCGGTTAAACCGCACCTGCAATGATTGTGACGCTTGTTCTAAAACGGCAGATTTAATTTTCATTAGCATTACCGGCATCATAGAAACAACGCTGGCGCTGCGCTCTGCATTGGCTTTATCAATATAAGCCATTTCACCAAAACAATCACCTTTATCTAGCGTGGCGATAATTTTAGTATTTTTGGACACACTAACCCGACCTTTAACCAATACAAAAAATGAAGCGCCAAAATCGCCCTCTTTTACTAGGGTTCTGCCTGTTAAAAATTTTGCCCACTCACTAATGCGTATCACCTCCCACAGCTCTATATCGCTAAATCCTTCAAAAAAGGCTAATTTTTTTAAATCATTAAATTTATCAGAGTCCGCGATTAATTTAGTTTCAGATTCAACCAGCATCTCGCAGCCAGCCAAATCGGTTGCCATATCTATCCAAGCTGCATAGCGTTTTGCAGGCGATTTTTGTAAGGCCTTATGCACTACATTGGCAAGCGCTTCAGGAACTTCTGGTCGTAATGTGCGTATATTCACTGGTTCATCATGCAGCACTTTGTCGCTGTAACTAAAACTATCATCCGCGTTGAAAGGCAACTTGCCTGTTAATAACTTAAACATGGTTGCGCCAAGCGAATATATATCTGATTGAAACGTTAGCGGCTTGCCCACCAGGCGCTCTGGCGCCGCGTAAGCCAGCAAATGCAAGTCTTGCATGTCATCTAAATTAGTCATAACCGCTGTGCCAAAATCGATAATTTTAACGTCATTGTCAACGGTTAGCATCATGTTAGATGGCTTAATATCTTGATGAATAATGCCTTCAGAATTGGCGAAATTAAGCGCTAAACAGCATTTAAAACTCGCTTGAATTACCTGATGCATCGGCAATAACTTACCCATATCGACATGATTTTGTAAAGATTGGCCTTGCACCAGCTCCATCACCACATAATTAAGGCCATCATCGCGATGCGCATCAAAAGTGCTAACTATATGCGGGTGATTAATTTTGCTAGAAATTGCAGTTGCAATGGTAAATAATTGATCAAAATTTGCATGTTCAATATCATGCGCGTAACGATTTTCTGTAAACACTTTGATGGCCACATTGCGCTTGGCAAATGCATCATGCGCCTGATAAACAATGCCTGTATTGCCACGACCTAATTCTGCAATGACTTGATATTTACCTATTTTTTTTAGTAATGCGTGCATGTAACATCCACTTTTATGATTTATATTACAAATTAATTTTACGCTAATAATGACAAATAACTAATTCAGATTATAAAGCTTAGCTCACTATAAAGCTTAGTCCAATTTATAAAGCATACATTGTCAAAACACCCAAATTAATGCAGCATCTTTTTATCGCTATCTATTACAAGTATGGGCGCGCTAGTCGCCAACGTTGGCGGCGCGTTCATCAGATTCCAAGCTGCTTCTTTGGCAGACAACTGCAACATATTGCACAGCGCTAAAATCAATTCTTGATTCAAATTAACGCGCACATTAATGCCCTCTAAGCAGGGCATTTCAAGTGCTTGCGGTTTGCCGTTTTGACTATGCAACAGCACGTTAGTAACCAGCATCGGCTGATTATTCACCACCTCTTGGCGCGGCTTATAGGGCGATTGAAAATCCATTTTCTGTAAAGCTTCTGTCGTTTGCACTTCTTGCTTAAACTGTTGCACCGCTTGGCTTGGCGACGTATCGGCTTGAATAGAATGAGCGCTTGGCAAGTGCGCTTCACTATTTAATAATTGCCAAATCATGCGCGTAATGCGATAGCTTAGCCAAACCACTAGCTCGCTTTGGTCACTTAAACCCACGCGCAGCAATATCCTATCTTGGTCGGCAACGTAGCTTAAATTAAGCTGCATAATGCCCACATCAGTCTTTTGTAATGATGTTGGCGGTGCGGGCGGCGATGCTGTCAAAATATAAAATCCTATTTAAAAAATTGTCACTTTTGGTGGCGATTTCGGTTAATGCTATTGAAAATCCAAAATCAATCGCAACATTAGCAATCAAGCAACTAGAGTGCTAAAATACTTTTTTGCCCAGCAATTACTTGAAACAACATTTTAACAACTTTTGTAGCATAACCATTAGGAGAAATTGAATGAAAATTCGTCCATTACACGATCGCGTGATTGTAAAACGCTCTGAAGAAGAACGTACAACTGCGTCAGGCATTGTGATTCCAGATAGCGCAACCGAAAAACCAGACCAAGGCGTTATTCAAGCAGTGGGCAGCGGCAAACGTGACGAAAGCGGCAAAATTATTGCGCTTGACGTAAAAGTAGGCGACAAAGTATTGTTTGGTAAATACGCAGGCCAAACTGTAAAAGTAGATGGCGAAGAATTACTGGTGATGCGCGAAGAAGACATCATGGCAATCGTTGAATAATTCAAATAATTTATTTATCAATTTAAAAACATGCAAAACATCCGAGCGAATGAATAAGTAGGCGCAGCGAAGCGCAAAAACCGGAGTTTACTTTTGGGTAAATGAGGATTTTTAAGCTTTGTTGCAACACCCTTATTCAGAGCGAAATGTTTTGCCTCAAAAGGAGTAATTAACATGGCAGCAAAAGATGTTCGATTCGG
>JAYTEL010000072.1:0-20427 GCA_043735225.1 Methylotenera sp.
CCGCCATGCTAAAGTCATCAAACGTGTAAAAACTTTGCCAAAGTAGTGCAAATAACGAGCCTAGGTAAATCACACCAAACCATAATAAAGGCGGGGTTAGCAACAATAATAGGAATAAATTATTTTTACGATAAAGCGTGTTGCTAAAGCTTCTTAAGGCGGCTAAAGTCATGGCTTAATCATCCAGCAGCACCATATTGTTTTTTAGCCAGCGCACTATTAAATTGTTGCCAATTTTTGGTAGTTCCGCATCGTTGAAATCGGCACTAGAAACGACAAAAGAAATTTTTTGCTGACCTACATTAACAGTAATTTTGCTGTTTGCACCTTGGTATTGAACGTCAATCACAGTGCCAATAATCGCAAAAGTATCAGAAAGTTTTGCGCCGATATTTAATAGAATTTGTTCAATGAAAATATGTTCAGGACGAATAGAAAATGACTGATTACTGCCCGTGATTTGCAGTGCCAAATCGCTACAAATCACGTTTGAAGTGCCAACAAAATCGGCCACAAAGCTGGTTTTGGGCTGCTTATACAGGTTGCGCGGACTATCGACTTGTTCGATTTTACCTTTGTTAAATATGGCTACGCGATCCGACATCGAAAGCGCTTCCGTTTGGTCGTGCGTCACATAAATAAAGGTGATGCCCAGCTGTTTATGTAGATTTTTTAGCTCGTGCTGCATTTGCTCGCGCAGTTTTAAATCTAGCGCGCCGAGTGGTTCGTCCAACAATAATACGCGCGGCTTATTCACCAAAGCCCGCGCTAATGCAACGCGCTGGCGCTGCCCGCCAGATAACTCACTAGGCTTGCGTTTGCTGTATTCTGCCAGCGCCACCATATTAAGCGCCTCTACTGCACGCGAGTTACATTCGTTTTTAGCAACACCTTTTACGCTTAAACCGTAAGCCACATTCTCCAGCACGTTCATGTGCGGAAACAGCGCGTAATCTTGAAAAACCGTGTTCACGGCGCGCTCATATGGCGGCGCACCTGCAGCCTCCTCACCGAATATTTTGATGCTGCCGTGTGTAGGCTGCTCAAAACCAGCGATTAAGCGCAAGCAAGTAGTTTTGCCTGAGCCGCTAGGCCCAAGCATAGAGAAAAATTCACCTTCAGCAATGGATATTGTCACGTCGTCAACCGCCCTAACTTGCCCGTAGTGGCGGCTGACATGGGTGAATTCAACGGCGATTGTCATCAGTGAGGTTGACTAATTTTCAAGAAATGAACGCGTTATTGATTAAATTGTTAATTTTAAATTCGTCATTCTGGCGAAGGCCAGAATTCAGACGACGTAAACATGCACACATTTATAATAAATTAATATGCGAGAGTGCCTACCTGTCTAGATACCAGCCTACGCAGGTATGACGAATTTTTTTACCTGCCACCCATAATGCTAATATAATCTTTCGTCCAACGACTATAAGGCACGCAGCCTTCTTTTAAGCTACATTTGGCTTGCGGCGTGCGCCAAAATTTAATTTGCTCATAACGTGCAAAGCCATTATCTGTACAAAAATCGCTGCCGCCCGGCGCCTTAGTTTTGCACGCTGTTGGCACAACTGGGTTAGAGCCAAACCATTCTGCCACGCCCACTTGCGTAGCAGGTGCAAGCGAGTGTTCTAGCCATTTATACGCGCAATTGGGGTGTTTGGCACCAGCGGCCAGCATGGTGGTATCGGCCCAGCCCGTTGCGCCTTCTGTTGGAATGGTCGATGCGATTGCTTGTTTTTCAGTTTTAAGTGCGTTAACTTGGTATGGCCACGCGCTACTGGCCACCACACCTTCTTTTTTAAAGTCGGTCATTTGCACGGTGACATCGTGCCAATATCTATGGGTAAGTGTTTTTTGTTGGCGCAATAATTTAAGCACTGCTGCATATTGTTTTTCGTTGAGCTCGTAAGGATCTTTTATGCCTAGTGCAGGGTTTTTAGTCATTAAATATAGCGCCGCATCTGCAATATAAATCGGGCCATCATAGGCTTGAATGCGGCCTTTATTTGGTTTGCCATCAGGCAGGTTTTGCGCTTCAAACACGGTTGCCCAGCTGGTTGGCGCGGTTTTAAAAACCGTGGTGTTGTACATGAGTACGTTTGGGCCCCATTGGTAAGGCACGCCGTAATGTTTACCACTCACCGTGTGCCATGGCGCGTTTTGCAGGCGCGTATCAACGGTGTTCCACGAAGGCACAAGTGCGGTATTAATGGGCTGTACTTTTTTGCCTGCAACCAATCTTAAGCTTGCATCGCCCGATGCTGTTACTAAATCGTAGCCACCTTTATTCATGAGCGACACCATTTCATCTGACGTGGCTGCTGTCTTAACATTAACCTTGCAGCCCGTTTCTTTCTCAAAACCCGTTACCCAATCGTAATTTTTATCAGACGCGCCATTTTCTACGTAGCCTGGCCATGCCACAATATTTAGCTTGCCTTCAGATTGACCAATTATTGCAGTATCGGCAAATGCGCTGCTACTACAGGCTATTAGCACAATTGCCAGTAATTGTGTTGAGCGAATTGAAATCATGTTAAACCCCTTTAAAAATAACCATATTAAATTGGAAAAAGACAACTAAAATTAAAGCAAAAGCAGATTAATTACAATAGCATTATTTTCTTAAATTGGACATGCAACAAGAGCCAATTCATTAAATTTTTAGCGCCACTTAATGCTGGTTTATCTCTTTTAGTGGCAGCGCAAAGCCTTCTTTTACCTCCTCCATCACAATATAACTGCGCGATTCTTGCGCGCCTGGCAGCGAGAGCAATATATCGCCTAATAAATGGCGGTAATCGGCCATTTGTGCGATGCGCGCTTTAATCAAATAATCAAAATCGCCCGATACTAAATGGCATTCAAGCACGCTGGGCAACTTAAGAATCTCTTGCTTAAATTTGCCAAAAATTGCGCCAGATTTGGTTGATAATTTTAGTTCTACAAACACCAATAAGCCAAGCCCCAATGCGTGTGGGTCTAAACGTGCATGGTAACCCGTGATAACGCCTTCTTTTTCTAGATTTTTCACCCGCTCGCCGCAAGGCGTTACCGATAATCCTACGCGTTCGGCAAGTTCTGTAATGCTGACGCGCGCGTCAGCCTGTAATACGCTCAGAATTTTGAGGTCAATATTATCTAGCTCGCGCACCGCGTGGCTTCTAATTCGCATGGCTTTTATCTAAAGATTAAAATGGTAGTATAAACCTAATATTTAGATATAATCACTAATTTATATTCATTAATTAGACTTTTATTAAATATTTATTATTAATATTAGTTAATTTGCATTTCTAAATTGTAATACACTAAATAATCTAATAATAGAGATACACACAATGAAAGTGCTTGTTTTAGGGTCTGGCGTAATTGGCGTTACCAGCGCCTATTATTTGGCCCAAAAAGGCTTTGAAGTCACCGTGATAGACCGCCAACCGATGGTGGGTATGGAAACCAGCTTTGCCAATGCGGGGCAAATTTCGCCGGGTTATTCAGCCCCGTGGGCAGCGCCAGGCGTGCCGTTAAAAGCCATAAAATGGTTATTGCAACGTCACGCGCCGCTTGCTTTAAAAGCAGATTTTACATTATGGCAATGGCAATGGACTTTGCAACTATTACGAAATTGTACGGCTGCGCGCTATAGCATTAATAAAGAGCGCATGATGCGTTTGGCTGAATATAGCCGCGATTGCATTGACGAATTGCGCTGCGATATTGGCATTGCTTATGAAGGCCGCCAAAGCGGTACATTGCAGGTGTTTCGCACACAAAAACAATTGGATGCTGAAGCCAAAGATATAGACGTGTTATCTCGTCTTGGTGTGCCATTTGAGCATTTAGACCCTGATGGCTGTGCGCGCGCCGAGCCTGCGCTGACCGCAGTAAAAGATAAATTGCTAGGCGGCTTGCGTTTGCCGCATGATGAAACGGGCGATTGCCAATTATTCACTTCGCGTTTGGCTATTGCGGCGCAAAAACTGGGCGTAAACTTTAGGCAGAATGTAGCTATTAACCGCTTAATTACCCAAAATGGACAATTACGGGGTGTGGAAATTACTTCCGAAATTGGGTGTGAATCGCAGCATTACTCAAGACAAAAAGAGTCGCTTACAGCAGACCAATACGTAGTAGCTTTAGGCAGTTATTCACGCGGATTTTTGCAAAATTTAGGCGTCAATATTCCTGTTTACCCAGTCAAAGGTTACTCGCTTACTGTGCCTATTATTAACAGCGCCGCAGCGCCAATATCAACGGTGATGGATGAGACATATAAAGTCGCAATCACGCGTTTTGACAATAGAATTCGCGTTGGCGGCATGGCCGAGCTGGCTGGCTTCGACTTGAGATTAAATCCGCGCCGCCGTGAAACGTTAGAAATGGTGTTAAATGGTTTGTTTCCCAACGCTAGCGACATTACAAAATCACAATTTTGGACAGGTTTGCGGCCGATGACGCCAGACGGCACGCCAATTGTGGGGCGCGCGCCAGCCAACTTCAATAATCTTTGGCTTAATACAGGTCACGGCACGCTGGGTTGGACAATGGCTTGCGGATCTGGCCAACTGCTGTCCGATTTAATGGTTGGCCAAAAAACAGCTATTGCCAGTGACGATTTTGCTTTAAGTCGTTACAATTAATGATGTCTCGCCCTGCCATCGCCCATATTCGTCTGGATGCTTTTCGCCACAATTATCGCGTGGCAAAGCAATTGCATGGCGGCAAAGCCTTGGCAGTGATAAAGGCCAATGCTTACGGTCATGGCGCGGTGCAATGTGCGCAGGCGATAGAAGATGAGGCTGATGGGTTTTCCGTAGCGTGCTTAGAAGAGGCGCTGCAACTGCGCCAAGCGGGTATTAAAACCCCTATTTTGCTGCTTGAAGGTTTTTTTGGGGCGGCGGAGTTGCCCGACATTGTGGCAAATGATTTGTGGATTGTTGTGCATGCGCAGTGGCAAATCGATATTTTAATTGCCACAAAACTCAACAAACCCATTCATATTTGGCTAAAAATGGATAGCGGTATGCACCGTGTAGGTTTATCGCCAGCTGAGTACTGCCCAGCATTTACGCGGCTTTCACGCATGAATAATGCACTTCAGCTGGCAAATTCTGCAGAAACAACTCTTTCGGTTGCAGGGCCTATTAATGTAGCCAAAATAGTGTGCATGAGTCACTTTGCTAATGCAGATAATCTATTAAGTGAACATACTAGCCAGCAAATAGCGCTGTTTCAAAATGCGTTGCAAAAACTAAATGTTGAAGAAATTAGCTTGTCAAATTCAGCCGCTATTTTTGGTTGGCCGCAATCTTACAAAAACTGGTCGCGGCCTGGCATTATGTTGTACGGTGCAGATCCACTTTTTGATACAAAAACGCCGCTGCGCGCAGTGATGCAATTAACTAGTCAAATTATCTCAATTCGCCCTATTAAAAAGGGGGAGTCAATTGGATATGGCAGTATTTTTACCGCGACTCGCAATACTATTGTTGGCGTGGTGGCAATTGGTTATGCCGACGGTTATCCGCGTAGCGCAAGCCCACAAGATGGAATAGCCGCGCCAGCCGCAGTAGACGGCGTATTAACCAACATTATCGGCCGCGTTTCAATGGATATGTTGTTTGTGGATTTAACTAATATTGCAAACGCAAAAATCGGCTCAACGGTAGAGCTTTGGGGTGACCAAGTATTGGCTAATGATGTTGCCAAAGCGGCTGGGACGATTGCTTATGAGTTATTTTGCAATGTGAAGCGGGTGCAATTTAAGTATACTGACTCACAATAATTGACTGGCTATTTAATGATTAAATTTTCCAACTTCGTTATACCAGCGCAGGCTGGTATTTAATCGTAGTGCAAGTTTTTGAGAGTGATTTAAGTGCACAAAGCTCACAATGTTGTTTTTAAGGGTTTGTTGTAATAGTTGTTAATTTGAAGCCTGCCTAGATTCCAGCCCCAGCTAAAATGACGGTAAATGGGTTTTAGCAACGTATTAAGTCGGCAAAATACCTTTTTATAAAAGAAAGAAACCAAATGAAAATCATCCAAACCCCCAATGCGCCAGCCGCCATCGGCCCATATTCGCAAGCTATTCACATTGGCGATTTACTCTTCACCTCGGGTCAAATCCCTCTGCGCGCAGATGGCACGCTAAATGACGGCGACATCACTGCGCAAACCACACAAGTGTTGGCTAATCTAAAAGCGGTAATAGAAGCGGCAGGCGGTAGCTTAAATAAAGTAGTTAAAACTACTGTGTTTATGAAAAACTTAGACGATTTTGCTGCTATGAATAAAGTGTATGGCGACACTTTTGGTAGCCACACACCCGCGCGCTCTACTGTGCAAGTGGCCAAATTGCCGCGTGATGTGTTGGTGGAAATTGAAGCGATTGTTTCGCTGGCTTAACGTGTTAACAAAGCCTTGAAATGCGTTAAGCTTATTGATGATGTTGGAATAGTAGCTAATCCGAATTTAATTGATAACATATTGTTAATATTGTTTGTATTGATTATTCAGATAATTTAAAAAGACACATACCGTTAATACAAATTATGACTATTTTTTTTTAATTGTATCTAACGGCTTGATATTGGACTATACGTGACTAAACTTAAACCTTAAATCAAGGCGGCTTAACAAATTCTTCACACCCAATAGCAAGCAAAATTAATCAGTCTGATTCAACACTTGCTTTGCATCGCGCAATATTTGTCAAAGCTTTTTCAGCTGCTGCCTAAATCCGCCTGTAAACGCATTGCGTAATGCTATGGCCTTGCCCTCAATCGTTCGTGCGCCTGCGCTATATTGCCACGGTTGCCATTGCTTAATCAATTGCGCTTGTCTTTCTCGTTCTTGCGTTGTCCACTGTCGCATAGTTGCGCTCACTTTGTATTTAAGTCGTTTAATAGTTCGTTATGCGCTTGTTCAATTACTTGCGCGTGCGCGGGTGCGCGGGTGCGCGCGTACTTGTTTAGTTATTCGTTTGGCCGTTTTTAACTTGCTGGTTACCATTGCTAATATTTGTGCATGGCTTGGCTTCTTAACACGCAATGATAAAAAGAGACGAAGCCGCCAGCCTCGCCCCTTTCGGCGTAATATTTATTTTCACGCCTTGCCATGTATTAGCTTTCAGCCAGCCGTAATAAATGCAAATATAGCGCTCACGCATCAATCAAACTTAGCGCGGCTATATTAGCACTACAACTAGGTTATAAAAACGCGTTATTAGCATCTGCAAGCGCTTTAACCAGTCAAAATCATTCATGTCTAGCACCTCGCAGCACATAACAGCCTACACGATGCAAAACGCCGTTTTCATCTTCTATTTTTTTGCCATACGGTATCAATCAAATTACCTTGCTGGCGCAATTGCAGCACTCTCGCTGGCGGATGATAAACACTTAAATAGCGACTAGCTTCAAAGGTGTTGATGTTAAAAAGATTCAGTGCTGCAAACAGTCTATTGCATTGTTGTTTAACGCCATTGCCACTATAATTTGGGTGATTTCATTCAGTGCCGCTTCTTTATAGGGCGGTATTTTTTTGTTCATGATTAAGCACCCACTTTCGCAGTTTGTGCGTCAATCCATGCGTCAATATCGCTGGCCAGCCACGCTACAGCACGGTCGCCATTTTTATAAGCTTTTGGGAATTTGCCATCGTTAATGGCTTTATAAATTGAGCTGCGAGATTTTGCGGTTCAATGGATAACCTCACTAATTTTAATGAGTTGTTTGGTGGGTGTTACTGTGTTTATTTGCATATCCGTATTTCCTAGTAAATATCAAGTTGGTACGGATTTGTATTTTATGCACTAAAATACTGTATTCGAGGCACGAAAAAAGTGATTTATTTTAGGGAAAAGTTTAGCTTACGTTTCGTTCCGCTATTTTATACGCAGCCAGTGCCGCAAGCTTGTTGAGGTGGCTTTCTGTTAGCATTTCTTCAGCAAGTTTTTGTGTGGTTTTTCTCACCACTTCTTCACCACCTTCACCCACTAAAAAAATGGCATCAGCCATTACACGATTAGGGATTGTTACCCCTTCAATTTCTGCCGATATAGTCAAGTCTACATAAGGCAAGATGCCGAATTTAGCCCACCCCTCAAAATCTGGTCGCTGCTTGTTTTCAACAAATACCCCAACTTTTAATAACGGCTTTCGTATGCTTTCTAGCATTTGCTTAAACTGTTTAATTAGTACTTTATCGGGTAGCCCTAAGTCTACACTTACGTGTACATCGTTATCAAGAGTGCGTCTAATGCCATCGATTGGCTCATCTATCCAAGGCTTAAAGGGATATTTAACTGGACAATAAAGCGGTGGGGGGTATTAGAAACATATTAAAGCGATTTCTAAAGTAATTTCTAGCGTAAGTGCGTTTCTCCTCTTCGATATTATTTTCAATGAGGTAGAGTTCATGAACGGTTAGCTTGTGTACTCCTAAAGAATAATTAGGTTTTTTAGTTTTAAGCTTAAAAAGTTTATCGCTCAAAAAAAATTGCCCAAAAACACAATCTTCGTCAATGTAAACAATTGGGCTTTTCTGAAGGAGCTGAAATTGAGTTTTGATTACATCACTAATGTTGCTTTTTAAGAAGGTTTTTAATTGCATGTCGTACTAATAATTGCTCATACCACCCCACCGCATCAAGCTTTTTTGCTGCGTCATATTTTTCAAGTTTGAACCAAGTAGGTAGTTCATTGATATGTTTAATGATTGATTTTGACAAATACATCCCTTTGCGCACTAATTCATGAAGCCACACCAGCCGCTAAAGGTTTGCGGTGTTCGCACGGGGTAATTATGCCCGTGCTAGGTGTGGAAACTGTTTGCGCTATTAAGCCGCCACCCGTTCAATTTGTGCATAAGCTTTGGCGTTAATTTGCTGTAATTGCAAATATCGAGCGTTTGCTGCAT
Source organism: Methylotenera sp. (assembly GCA_043735225.1). Classification (GTDB taxonomy): domain Bacteria; phylum Pseudomonadota; class Gammaproteobacteria; order Burkholderiales; family Methylophilaceae; genus Methylotenera_A. The sequence goes on from JAYTEL010000072.1 coordinate 8,926, forward strand.
GTTTAGCCGGCTTTGCGGCGTGGTGTTGGTAAACTTGGCAATGCGTATGGCTATATCGGCGGTTATCAGTCTTTTTTCGTGCAAAATATCTAAAATGGTGCGGCGCGATACGCCTTGGTAAACATCAACCTCGCCTATGTAATGTTTAACGCGGGCAACATATCCTCGCGCAGTATTGCACCGCCGTGGGTATTATGCTTTTATATCTTAGTATTTTTTGTACTTAGTGGTCACCATAGTGAAAGCGGCAATTGAAAATAATCAATTCCGCATGGGTTACTTGATAAATAAGCCTATTCACATCATCAATGCGCTTACTCCAATAGCCCGTTAAATCGCCACGCAGAGCCTCGGGCTTACCTATGCCTGCAAACGGTTCACGAGCGGTGGCGTCGATAAGTGTGTTAATGCGTTTGAGCGTTTTTTTATCTTGCGTTTGCCAGTAGGTGTAGTCTGCCCATGCGTTTGGCGTAAAAACCAGCAGGCGCGCCATTAGTCTTTTACAAGCTGTTTGATTGTTGCTTTACTTGCTTTAAATTGCGCGATTGATTCCATTAAGTAAGCGGCATTTGCTGGGCTTTGCATTAAGTATAAAGTTTCCATAATACTGTTGTAATGGTCTAGCGACATCACCACTGCGTTACCTGCATCGCGACGGTTAATAATGGTCACGTCTGCATTGTCATTGACGCTGTCTAAAACGCTTTTTAATGAATTGCGGGCTTGAGAATAGCTGATTACTTGCATGGCATCTACCTTACTTGTTCAATATATAGAACAAGTATAATGTAATGCTATGTCGTCTTGCAACATGTATTTTGTTACGCACTTTTACCATGCAACGGTATCACTTTTGCACCCGCTTTCAGTTCGTCTAAATAATCTGCCAATTGTTGCATCATCACAGTACGTGGTTGTAAATATAGCGCATGATTATAGGCGGCGCTCACAGCATTACGTGGCGTATGGGCAAGTTGCAGCTCTATATGCTCGTGCGTGTAACCTTGCTCATGCTGCATGGTGCTTGCAATCCCCCCTACAGCCGTGGCCTGTCATTTTGCCTTGATAACCCATGCGTTTATGGGCTTGCAAAATAGTGTTGTAACTCATGGTTTTTTAGGGTCATGCTGGTGAGGGAATAAATACACACTCCAGCCTGTTAAATCTTGCAATGTGGGGAGCAACTCTAGCGCTTGCGTTGCCAACGGCGCTATGTGGAGCAATTCATTTTCATTCGTTCGGCTGAAATGCGCCATTGTTTAGCTTCTAAGTCTATCTCATGCCATTCTGCGCCTATTAGTTCGCTGGTTCGCACAAAGGTTAAAATAATGAGCTTAATCGCAATACGCGAAATAGCAATCGCGTCACTGCTATCAATCGCAGGCAACAAAACGGGTAACACTATAATATCAACACGGGCTAGATTCACCACAGGGCGCATTCAACAATGTCGCTTGGCTTAATATCGGTTGCGGGGTTGCGATTGATACGCGCCGTGGTGTCGTTAGCAATGGCATAGCGGAATATTTGGCTAATAGTTTGATAGGCACTGGTTGCCATATCTAAAGCGCCGCGCCCTGCAATGCTACGCATCACATTGGCAATATCCACCGCTGTAATATTCAATATGGGCATTGCGCCTATAACGGGCAATATATTGACCGCTAATCGCCTGCTAATAATATCAACATGACGCGGGGCTTTATTTACCCGCCAATGCCCTAGCCATTCATTAGCCCACAGCTCAAAAGTATTTCTTTATTTTCTTCACTATCGGCTTTGGCTTGTTTTTTCAAATCTCTAGGGCAATACATTTCGCAATATTTTTACGTGCTTGCAAGTGCGCCTCTCGCGCCTCTTGCAGAGTAATGTCAGGGTTAGTGCCAAGTGCCAGCGATTTACCATGTTTAATAATGGCGAAGTCATAGCGTCATAATTTGCCGCCCGATTGGCTAATTTGCAAGTACAAGCCGTGTCCATCATTTAGTATGTAAGCTTTATCTTTAGGCTTGCTATTTTTAACTGCAATATCTGTTTAAGCCATATACAACCTCACAAACGACAAAAAATACAGTATTTATAGCATTTAAAAATACGGTATTTATAAATAATGTAGATAATACTGTAAATTTTTTTTGGCTATAATAGCAACGCATAAGTCGCTAACAAACAATAAGTCGTTAAAAAACCAGCACTTAGGCTGATTTTTAGGCTGATTTTTAGGCTGATTTTTAGCCTGGTTTATAGCCTGGTTTATAGCCTGGTTTATAGGCTGGTTTATAGGCTGGTTATAGGCTGGTTATGGGCTGGTTTATAGGCTGGTTTATAGGCTGGTTTATTGGACTGCTTAAGACTTCTTAAAACGAGTTACTGGTAGGCAGTAGCAGACTCGAACTGCTGACCCCTTGGATGTCGACCAAGTGCTCTAACCAACTGAGCTAACCGCCTTTACTTGAAATTTGCTTTTAACCAAACGATGTTAAATTTTAGCGCATTAGCGGCCTTGGCGCAAACCTTGATTGCAAACTAAGCTTGGTGCGATTGCCTGTTATACTACAATTACCCCGCCATGCAAAACCTTCAAGATGCAAACTATCAAGCGCAATTAACAACAATAGTCAACGATTTGGCCAGCAACGGATATGCCATTTGCGAAGCTTTTTTGCCAGTGCACATTATTAAAGCGCTGGCTGATATGGCAGAAAAACGCTTTATGGCTGGCGAAATGCTGGTTGCAAAAACGGGTAAAACTGCCAATATGCAACAAGCAATTTATCGCCATGACAGCATTTATTGGCTAGATGAACATTACCCAAATGCCGCCGCGCAAGCCTATTTTGCGCAAATTGCGACATTAAAAACTACGCTAAACCAACAGCTTTTTATGAATTTGCATGACATAGAAACGCACCTAGCGGTGTATCCAATTGACGGCGTTTATTTGAGGCATTTGGATCAGCTTAAACAAATAAGTGATACCCCAACGCAGGTACGCCAGTTAAGTAGTGTGTTGTATTTAAACGATAATTGGCAAGCACATGAAGGCGGTGAGCTGCGCTTGCATTTAAATTCGCAAGAATATGTTGATGTTTTACCAACCGCAGGTCGATTAATGTTGTTTTTATCGGCCGAATTTTGGCATGAGGTGTTGCCAGCCACGCGCAACAGAATTAGCCTGACTGGCTGGTTTAGATCGCGCTAATGTATTTGAAAGAGTAGTTGATAAAGGCTGGCGCTAGCATAGCCATCTTGCGGCAGCTTTTCAGCGGCTTGATATTGTCTAACAGCCGCTTGTGTGGCCAAGCCTGGAAAGCCATCTGGCGCGCCGCAATCAAAACCCAGCTCATTTAATTTGCCCTGTAGCGCCCACATTTGGTTAAAAGTAAGCGACACGTTTTCGACATCTGTGCCAGCAATAATAGGTTTATCAGCCACCAATTGATTAGCTAAATGCACAACCGACAGCGCATAATTAACCGAGCGATTCCAATCCATAATGACATCAAAATTGGTAAACACCATAAATGCGGGACCTTGCCAGCCCTGCGGCAATAAAATCGCCGCGTTATCTTGCACTGGTAATGGTTGATTATCCATTGTAATTACCCCCAAGCGCTGCCAATTGGCGGCAGATTTTCGGTTTTGCAGCTGCGCTAAATTGTAGTTAAAATGTTCAGGCAATTTGACTTCCAACATGGCAATTTCGCCTTTTTGCCAGCCCGCTTTAATAAGGTAATTGGCGGCAGAGGCAAAGCTGTCGGGTAGCGATGTCCAAATATTAATGCGGCCGTCGCCGTCTGCATCTACGCCGTGTTTTAGCATAGTTGAAGGCATAAATTGCATATTGCCCATGGCGCCCGCCCAAGATCCGTGCATGCCGGCCACCGAGTTATGGCCTGCATCAACAATTCGCATGGCATCCAATAATTGCGCACGAAAAAAAGCGGCGCGGCGGCCTTCATAAGCCAGCGTCATCAAACTAGATGGCAAGCTAAAATTACCCTTGTTAGCGCCGTAATGCGTTTCTAGCCCCCAAAAAGCCACCAACAATTCTTTTGGTACACCATATTGCAAATCAATTGGCGTTAAAATAGTATCGTAATTATTTAATAATGCCCGGCCAAGCTTGACTTGATTGCTGTTGACGCGACTATTGATATAACTGATGAATGGCAAAATAAACTCGGGCTGAGCGCGATCTAGCGTGATGGCTTGCGGTAAAAATTTTGCGTTTTTGAATGTAGTTTGAATGGTTTTAGCAGAAATGCCTGCTGATTTTGCCTCAATTTTAAAGTCTTTTTGCCATTGTAAAAAAGCTTGTTTATCGACAGCGTTTGCAGTAAAGCTAGCGAAAATAAAGCCAAGCGCAAAAAAGAATCGTTTAACTGCGCCAAATTTAAAAGCTTGTGTTTTTAAAGCTCGGTTTTTTAATGCTTGATTTTTTAATGCCATATTTTTTATGCGTAATTAGCTAACATAATTAAGCATTTTACAGGTTTTGCAAAATCTCTCTATAGCCCGCTTGGTAATTAGGGTATTGCAGCGTAAATCCTGTATCTCGCAAGCGCTTATTATTTAGGCGCTTGCCACCTTTTGCAGGCGGCACAGTTATGTGTGAAGTGTCTATTTGTTGCTGATTGGCAAGCCAAGACAGCACCTCATATTGTGGTGTTGGCATGTTATCGGTCACAATATAACAATTGGCAACTGCTTGATTATTGGCTACTTTTTCAGCCAAAAACGCAATAAAACTAGCCGCATCGTCGCGGTGAATACGGTTGCTATAATGATTATGTTGCGGCCATTTTGCAAAATCTTTTGCCATATTTACCAAATACAAGCGCCCTGCCCCATAAATGCCTGAAAGGCGCAAGCTTGTTGATTTGCAGCTGCAAGTGTACAAAACATTTTCCGCTTCTAACAAGCGCTCGCCGCCAAAATCGGTGGAAATTGCGGGGTTCGTTTCATCTAGTAACTCTTCCGATAATTGCCCATATACACGCGTGCTAGAAACAAAAAAAACATGCTGTAAATGCGTATTATTTGCCTGCGTAGCCAGCACATTTTTTAAGCCTTGTACATACGCAGCCTGATATTGCGCATCTGTCGCGCCTTCAGCAGAAACGCAATAAATAACGATATTCGGTTGAATGTTAACGAGCATATCAAGCGCATTATCTTGCGTGACATCGGCTTGAATAGTTTGCATACCACGCGGTAACAGCTGATTACTTTTGCGCACACCAATAAGCGTGTGACCCGCACTAAATAAGCACGTAGCAATGGCTGTGCCCAAATCGCCGCAGCCGATAATTAGAATTTTAGCCATTTGAGTTAAGATATTTCTCAGCAAAGAGCAGCGCGACAATGGTTTTGCCATCTGTAATTTCGCCGCTTCTAATCATGCTAATGCATTGCTCAAACGGCGCCTCAAATACCATTAAATGTTCGTCATCATCACGCTGATGTGCGCCTGCAATTAAGCCTCGCGCCAAATACATGTGAATCACCTCGTTTGAATAACCAATACAAGGATGTTGATAACCCAATTTAACCCATTCGCTTGCGCGATAACCAGTTTCTTCGTGCAACTCGCGTTGACCTGTGATTAAAACATCTTCACCCGCGTCAATTTTGCCCGCTGGCAGCTCAATAAATACTTGATGTAGCGGGTAGCGAAATTGTTTTTCAAGTATTACATTGCCGCTGGGCAATAACGGCACAATAACGACTGCGCCAGGATGCATTACATATTCACGCTGACTTGTATGGCCGTTGGCTAAGCCCACTTGGTCGCGCTTAACCGTTAACATGCCGCCAGAAGCGATTGTTTCTGAACTCAGCATATTTTCAACTAAATGCAGATTAGCTAAATCCAATTTAAGCATTTAAAATAACTAACGTCTATATCGATGCGACGCTAAACGTGTCACATTTTTTAATATCACCGGTATTTAAGCCTTGATTAAACCAGCGCTGGCGCTGCTGCGAGGTGCCATGCGTAAATGAATCGGGCACCGCGTAACCTTGCGCTTGCTTTTGCAGCGCATCATCGCCAATTGCGGCGGCGGCAGTCATCGCTTCCTCTACATCACCCGCTTCTAAAATACGATTTTTTCCATCTGCATGATTTGCCCACACGCCTGCATAACAATCGGCTTGTAGCTCAAGGCGTACAGAATACGCGTTCGCTTCTGCCTCATTACGAGCGCTTTGACGCGCTTGTTGCACCTTATCTGAAATACCTTGCAGGTTTTGAATATGGTGGCCAATTTCATGCGCAATCACATAGGCTTGCGCAAAGTCACCTGGTGCATGAAAACGATTTTTCATTTCTTCGTAAAAACTTAAATCAATATAAACTTTTTGGTCACCTGGGCAATAAAATGGCCCCGCTGCCGCTTGGCCCGATCCGCAAGCAGTTGGCGTTTGCCCGCTAAACAGCACGAGTTTTGGTGCGGAATACTGCTGACCAGAGGCTGCGAATATTTTGCCCCAAGTATCTTCTGTGCTACCAAGCACTTTTGCTACAAATTTTGCGCCTGGGTCATCTTGCGGTATGGCCCGCGCTTCAACTGGGGCGTTATTTTGGTTTAATCCTTGGCCCATATTTAGCACAACAGCAGGATCGACACCAAAATACATGGCAACTAACGCGAGTGCAATAGTGCCAATGCCAATACCGCCAGCTCTGCCGCCTGGCATACTTATGCCGCGCCTGTCTTCTACGTTATCACTTTCACGTTCGTCATCTAGGCGCATTTCAAATCCTTTTGATTTTTGTAATATTTTATTAACAAAACTACTTTAGTATTGAAAAATATAAATCAAAACTAATGTTATTACTAGCTATTTTAGTATTGTTTTTTTGTTTATATGTAAAACTTATTAAGGGATAGGTTTATATAATCACCATAACCCATTGTTTGACTTATACAAAATGAAGCATAAAATAACTTCTGTATTCGATATTCAATATTAAGTTTTAAGGAGTTTTAATGTTTAAAGCAAACGCGCAAGTTTTTAATACATTGGTATTAACATCAGTATTAGTGCTTTTTTGCACGAATAGTATTGCTGAAGTTTATAAATGGCGTAACACAAGAGGTGTAGTGCAATATTCTGACAAGCCTCCGTTAGCTAGTTTTACAAAGGCGACGCGAAATGAAATAGTCAATGCATTACAATTAAAAGATGTTTGCGTCTTACCTGCTAATAATGCAAACGCAAAAAAAACACTAGCCAATTTTTTTGGTCGTGGTTCAATTCGCGGCAATAACACAAGAAACAGTCTGTCTTCAAAAACCAGGCCTATTTTGTTAGCCGCAAATCGGCCGATTGCTAATGTAATAGCGACGCCAAAATCCTCGGCTTTAGCTGGTAATGCGCTTGTAACTGCAAAATCATCCAGCTCTCCAGTTGCAAATTTAGCAGCGGCCGCTATCCCAGTTGCGGCAGTTTTGCCAAAGTTCACCACTACTGATAGTGCGGCAAAGCAAGCTCTTGCGCAAGCGACGCCTATTGCTGCTGAAATTGCGCCAATTGCACCGACTGTAGCTGCGAGGTCTCCAACTACTAACATAGTGCAAGTTGCACTAATGCCTGCAGTTGATATCAGCAAAAACATTACGCCAGCAATCGGCTACACACAACCACGTATACAACCCACAGCTGAGCTGCCAACAGCAAATGGTGATGGTGCTTTTAGAGTGACTTGTACGGCAAGCCATATGAGTAATGATGATCCGATTGTTTATCCCAATCAACCTGGGGCTGCGCATCATCACACTTTTTTTGGCAACACATCAACCGATGCAAAAAGTGACATGGCGAATCTTACAATATCTGGCAACAGCACCTGTACTGGCGGCAATATGAATCACAGCGCTTACTGGATTCCTTCGATGATAGATACTGCTACCAACACACCAATTAAGCCAGATGGTGCGATTTTTTATTACAAAAGCTGGGATGTGCCCAATGCATTAGTAAAGCAACCACCAAAGGGGTTACGCATGATTGCTGGCAACGGAAAATCAACCAGCGCAGACACGTCTTCAGGTCGATATAGCTGCATTACCCCTAGCACGGGTAACGGCACTCCTTGGACAAAAACGATTCCTAACTGCGCGGTTGGTACATTTTTACAAATGCAAATCGGCTTTCCACAATGTTGGGATGGCATCAATTTAGATAGCCCTGATCATAAATCCCATATGGCCGAAGCCAGCCAAGGTTACACTACAGCCAATAAATGCCCAGCCAGTCACCCAATAGGTATACCGCAAGTGGCAGAAAGCTTTAATTTTAATGTGGTAACAGCCAATCAAACTAAAAATTGGCGTTTAGCCAGCGATAATTACGCTACTAGCACAGCTGGCGGACTTTCAGCGCATGCTGACTGGGTAAACGGCTGGGATACAGCAATCATGACGGGTTGGATTAGAAACTGTTTAAATAAAGGCATGGATTGCCATGCACATTTGTTAGGTGATGGACGAATGTATTTTTAAGTAACTATTAATAATAAAAAACCAGACTTAAGTCTGGTTTTTTATTTTCTTAACACTACGTTTTTGTAAATCATTGCAAACTTCGTACGATTGCTGCGCCGCATATACTCATTAAGGTTTGTGGTAATAAACCCAGTACCAGCAAAGCAAGCGCGTTAATGCTTAACACAAGCTGCATATCCATAGGCGCGTCGAAAGGCAAATTGTAATGTACATTATGTGATGCATTCATAGCCGCGGTCTCTTTTGGCGCATCAAAATACATCAGTTTAACGATGCGTAAATAGTAAAATGCACCAACTGCAGCCATCAACACTGCAAACACCACCGCCCAGCCAAAACCTGCTTGCCAAGCCGCTTGTAGCACGGTAAATTTAGCCCAAAACCCTATCGTAGGTGGAATGCCCGCCATGCTAAACATAGTAATTAGCATCATAAAAGCAGCTAACTTACTACGTTGATTCAATCCTTTCATATCATCTAAAGTGTCTGCTTCAAAACCCTTACGACTTAACAGCAAAATCATGCCAAAGCCAGCCAGCGTCATCAACACATATGCAGTAATATAAAATAAGCTTGATGCATAGCCGTTTAAATTACCGCTCATTAACCCAAATAATAAAAAACCTATGTGCGAAATAGTCGAATATGCCAGCATGCGCTTTAAGTTACTTTGCGCAATGGCAGTAATGTTGCCAATAGCGATTGAAAGCACCGCCATAATCAGCAACATATTTTGCCACTCACCTGCAAGCGGTTGCAAGCCTTGCGCAAGTAAGCGAATAGCGATAGCAAACGCGGCAAATTTTGGCACAGAGCCAATTAACATGGTGACGCTTGTTGGCGCACCTTGATACACATCTGGCACCCACATTTGAAACGGCACTGCGCCAAATTTAAATGCCAAACCAGCCACAATAAACACCAAGCCTAAAATCAACACAGGGTTTTTAAGCCCTTGCATATCATTTAATGCGCCTTGCAGCGCAGATGCAATCTCAGAAATATTTAAACTGCCTGTCATGCCGTAAATCATACTCATGCCGTATAACATCATGCCTGATGCTAGTGCACCCAGCACAAAGTACTTCATCGCCGCTTCGGACGATTTTGCATTATCACGATCAAGTGCAACTAGCGAATATAAGCACAACGACAACAGCTCTAAGCCCATATAAATAGTTAGCATGTTTTGGCCAGACACCATAATCATCATGCCCAGCACGGCAAACAGCACTAGCGCATAATATTCGCCGCGAAACATGCCGCGCAGCCGCATATATTGGCGCGTATAAACAAGCATCATGGCCGTGCCAGTGAAAATCATCAGCTTTAGCACATCCGCTAAAGTGTCATCCACAAACATACCTGAAAACGCATAGCTAACCGCAGGTGTGTGCGTGGCGATAGTAAAAAAAGCTGCCGCCAATACAGTTAGTTGCGCCAATACATAAACAGCAATATTGTTTTTAGTAAACAAGCCTGTTAATAAAATAAGCATGGCCATGGCCAGCACAACAAATTCTGGCAAGGCAGAAAATAAATCAGTTTGAATATTTTGCATACTAAATGCTCACCAGTGGAATCTTACTAACCGCCATATGGCTAAGCCATTGAATAGCGCTAATGTGCGTAAAATCAGTAATGAGTTTTGGATACACGCCCAAGCCAATCACCATTAGCGCCAAAATTGATAAAATTAACAATTCGCGTTTGTTAATATCTTTTAAATTAGCAACTTGTGCGTTGGCAATTTCGCCATAAAGCACACGCTTCACCATCCACAAACTATACGCTGCGCCAAATATCAAGGTGGTTGCAGCCAAAAAACCTACCCAAAAATTATGTTTAACGGCAGCTAAAATCACCATAAATTCACCCACAAAACCTGATGTGCCAGGAAGCCCACTGTTGGCCATGGCGAATAACACCGCAAACGCCGCGAAAATTGGCATGGTATTGACCACGCCGCCATAATCGGCAATTTGCCGACTGTGCATGCGGTCGTACAACACGCCAACGCATAAAAACATAGCTGCTGAAATAAAGCCGTGCGAAATCATTTGCACAATCGCACCTTCTTACCCCAATTGGCTAAATATAAAAAAACCTAGTGTGACAAAACCCATATGAGAGATTGAGGAGTAAGCAATCAGCTTTTTCATGTCTTTTTGCACAAGCGCAACAAAAGCAATATAAACAATAGCGATTAACGACAGCGTAATCATAAAGCCACTTAAATAATGCGCGGCATCGGGCGCAATTGGCATGGCGAAGCGCAAAAAGCTATAGCCGCCAAGTTTTAGCATAATTGCCGCCAGTACCACAGAGCCGCCAGTAGGTGCTTCCACGTGCGCATCAGGTAGCCAAGTGTGCACAGGCCACATGGGGATTTTAACCGCGAAAGCCATAAAAAACGCCATAAAAATAAGCACTTGTGATTTTAACGGCAAAGGTAACTGATAATAATCACTAATCTCAAAACTGCCCGTTTGATGATATAGATAAATAAATGCAACCAGCATCAATAACGAACCCAGCAGGGTATAAAGGAAAAATTTTATCGTCGCATAAACCCGGTTTTCGCCGCCCCATATGCCAATGACGAGAAACATGGGAATCAGCATGGCTTCCCAAAACACATAATAAAGCAAGCCATCTAACGCACTAAACACGCCAATCATCAGGCCGCTCATAATGAGAAAAGCCGCCATATATTGTGCAATATTTTTGGTAATTACTTCCCACGCTGCAATCACCACAATCACAGTAGTAAAGCTTGTTAGCAAAATCAGCGGCGCAGCGATGCCGTCTATACCTAAGTGATAGTTGACATTAAAGCTAGGAATCCAAGGCAGCATTTCTTCAAACTGAAAAGCACCTTTAGCAAAATCAAAATGCGTATAAAGCGGTAGCGTGATGACAAATGCCAGCAAGCTAAAACCAAGCGCCAACCAACGCGTGAAATTAGCTTTGTTGTCGCTACCCA